>CAYGNU010000001.1:0-49044 GCA_964351175.1 uncultured Roseivirgaceae bacterium
TAAACATTGAACTCATATTGGTTACTGAGCTAACATCCCATCCGCTGATGTTTTGATTGAACGATGTAGCCCCATAAAACATTTCTGATGTGTTCGTTGCTCCTGACATATCCCATCCGCTGATGTTTTGGTTGAACGATGTATTGCTTTGAAATGTGCTGTTGAAACTTGTTACACCAGAAACATCCCATCCGGTAATGTCTTGGTTAAACGGGCAACTCTCAAAGGTTTGAAAAAGAGATGTATTTGAACTAACATCCCACCCAGATATATTTTGATTGAATGAAGTTAGTCTAAACATTGAGCCAATATTTGTTACAGAGCTTACATCCCATGAAGTTATATTTCCATTGAAAGCTGAGGCAATGTTAAACATTGAATCCATAGTAATAGGATCACTAGAGAAAACCCAACTATTTAAACTCTGATTAAATACTGAGCAAGAAGAAAACATTCTTTCAAAGCTTATGCAAGAGCTAACATCCCAAGAATCAACATCAGGCTCATTAAAACTTGTACATCCAAAAAAGAATCTTCCTAAGTCTGTGCAAAGTGACATATCCCAGTCCTCAATAAATGGAATAGTCGTTAAAGATGTGCATGAGTAAAAAAACTCTTTTCCATACGTCATTTGATAATTAAGTCCGTCTTCTATCCCTGTTAAAATAAGATTAGAACAACCATAAAATGCTCCACCTTCTAAAGTTAAACTTCCATGATTAAATATACCCCATCTTGTTATTGATAGCATCTTTAATCTATCAAGGGAATTATCAAACGCCCATCCGATAAATGAAGTTCCCCAAATCTTAATTATATAGGTGTTGTCAGTTGAATAAGTATGATCGATTTCAGCTTGAGCATATCCTGTGATATGGTCAACTGATCCTCCATCTCCCCAATCAATATAGTAATCATAAGTTCCCGTTGATACTGTTGGAATCTTAAAATGAGTGGCCGCTGTTGAACCTGTACTTGTGTTGGCTGTATTTACCGTGAAAACGAACGGATTCAAAGTTGTTGCGCTTGCCTCGGATGTGAAATTACTATTCAGAGTGTCGCCTATTGCCCTGACTTTATAGTAGTAAACAGTATTATGAGCAAGCCCTGTATCTTCATAACTCGTTGCATCAGCTGCTGTCGTTGCTATAAGGCTAAATCCTGATCCTGAAGTCGTGCTTCTGTAAATCTGGAATCCTGTTTCCGTGTCGCTGTTGTCAGTCCATGATAAATCAAGTTGCTCTGGAACTGTTGCTGCAACTGCAAGTCCGCTCGGGGCTGTTAGAAATAATTGAATTGAACATTTTGTTGTTATAGGCAAATCAGAAACATCTTTATTAGAACCCGATATTCTTCTGAACCTAAGAAAATTAAATGTGTTATCTGGAAATCTGTTCTTGCAAGCCATGATATAAAGTTAAGCTAAATTATGATTTTTTTCCCCAACCGGTGATTTCTGTTTGTTTGTTCTTTGGTTCGTAAATAACCTCAGTCGGGTACATTTTAAAGGCCGTTCCCTCATTATCAACCGATGACACGTATCCCCAATCTTTCGACCCGTGTTCGCCTGATAAAGCCCTTAATAAAACAATTAACTCGCTGTCATACTCAAGTGAGCAAATCATTCTATATTTCTTCCTGTTTAAATAGGTAGGATTAAAAGCCCTAACGGCTGTCAGTGTGTGATCTTGAGATTCGGATATGGCTGTTGCGCCTGTCAAATCACCTCCTGTTTTCTGTAAATCAGTGTTGTTAACTCTAGAGGTAAACTTTATTTTCAACGAACCATCTTTTTCGTTAATTACCCCTCCAAAATAATCCCACCACTCAAAAAGAATTCCTGATGGTGTGTGTGTTAAATTGTAAACAGATGGAGGGTCTGTTATGCCTGTAATCGCTGAAAATCCTTCTATCCTTTGAGGTAAAAATATGTCAACATCAAAATCGAAAGCATAGTATAAATTGAATGTTCCTGTGTAAGATAGAACCTCGTTTGTTGTTATGATTGTTCGGTTGTTCTTTTTATCATATTCGACTTGATAAATCGTATAGGTATCCTCATTTAAAGACAGAAGCACACTATTAATTCCAACGTTTATTTCTGTGGCTGAATCTAATTGACCTTCCAGATAGTACCCATTAAGAATCAATTCATAAGCCCCATCCATCTCAACACTTTGACGAATTTCGTTTGCTGTTTCCGTAATACCTGATATATGAATTACTCTGTTGCTAGAGTTGAACCTTTTTGTGTGGATAATGAAAACAGCTTCATCGGATTGGTCTGATTCTTTGTTCTGCCTTTTAAGCCTTTTTATTCTTTCGATTTCTACATCATCCGTAATAACATCGCAAACGATAGATTCTTTTTCTTTTACGCTTTCAATTGGCAATAAATATCCCCTCGTGGTATTGAATGAATCCGAACCTCCGCTTTCGTTTGTTTTGGCGTATTTACTATATCCAACTTCTACCTCGTTGAATATTAAATCATCGTTGTTATCGATAATTAATTCCTCATAAGTAGTTATTGACAATATTTCAACATCTTGAAAAAAGTGTGAAGCCCTTTCGACAACAACTTTTTCATTTCCAGAATAATCAACTATCGCGAAACCTGCATTATATCGAACCCTTATAAAATCAAGAATATCTCTTATGCTACAAATAAGCGATTTTTCTAAAAGCCGTATTTTTTGGCCTGTTGTTATAAAGTTCATCGACGCAACACCATCACTCACAGCTCCATCTTCAGTTCTTTGTAAAATGGTTGATACTAATGGGTTATAAGTTTGATTTCCGATTGCTTTTTGAATTAGTTTATTGAGTAACGGATATATAAAATCACCCTCTGTTGTGCTTGGTTCGGAATATGTGTCTGCGTTTATAATTACATAATCATCACGAATAATATTTCCGCTTGCCTCACCTATTGGAGTTTGATAGAAAGATTTATCCGTTGCGCTTGTAAAGAATATGAATACCTGACTTCCTTTACTTAAAATTATTTGAGTATCTAATTCATACTCAGCATATCCAGTTCCAAATGTCGGGTCTGTTGATGTTGATTTGGTAAAAGTTACATCCGTGACATTTTCGCCTGTTGCATCGGTGTATCTTAGAACACAATTATCAGGATTCCCCCATCCACTAGTCACGCCCAAAAATCCGTTCTGAGTGGTGAACCTTGCCTCTATATTATAGACACCATCATATTCAGCTTCATGGAAAACACCTAAATCGGCTTCACTGTGCCATTCATTTCGGCCAAAACCAACCACACTCAAAGAACTTTTTATCTGAACTGTTGGTGCTACATCCATAAAACCACCAGACCCTCCCCCTTTTGGTTGAAAAAAGCCAGTATCAATAGAGACGACATCTTCTGTGTAAATACTGAAAACATAATCGCCCTCGTATTCGAGTAAAATAGCTCTAGAATGAAGCGGAATTGTTTTTAATGTTAAAGCCGTATCAGACACTCCGTCAAGGTTTTCAGATGATTCAACATCAATATCCGTGTCTAGTCTAGTCCTTAATTTATCGTTTAGTCTTACACGTTTTAACCTGCAAGAAAAAGCGTAATCAAGTTGCTTCGCTGAATCAAGGTTAATTTTCCATTCTTTATATTCCTCGCTTCCTCCTGTTGGTGTCCTGTAAGCCCTTAACATTAAAAGACAATCAAAACCCCCTGTTTCTTGAACATTTAATATGAAACTAAATGGACTATATGTTTCGCCCGCTGCCAATATCTTATCGAAAAGAACAGTTAACTCACCATCAGAATATTCACTATTAAAGCCTCTGTATTTTAAGCTTCTTACTAGACTAAATTTTTGGTCTGCGAAAGCCTCGGGTTCATCTAAATCTATGTAATCAGATTCTAAAGTAAAATCATCGATATCATTTATGGTGAAATAAAGCGAACCACTATTGACAGTCTCGTTTTCAAATGTCCCTGTAATTCTTCTGATTTTTACATAATCGTTTCTTTCATACTCAACAACCTCACCCGTCGCCCCACTTGTTGCTCCTGTTAAAATTGACCCCACCGGTATAGAACCAAGACTGGATGTAATATCACGAAAAACGAGAGTGCTAATTAAAACACCGTTCACATCTACAATAGTGAATCTTTCATTAAACTGTCCGAAATAACTCATTTACCAATCATTTTCAGTTCTTACTGCTTTGTCTGTGTGGCTTCCCCTTTTTCTATCTCTAGATAAACCAAGAACACCGAATTTGAATTGATGTATCTCAGGGAGTGATTTAATTGCACTATGAAACTCGCTTGCCAAATAATCATTTTCAGCCTTCTGATTTTTTATCAAAGTGTTTATTAATTTGGCCTGTGTTGGATTTAAATTATTCAATTTATCGTTTTCAGACACATTAAAATCAATAGAGCTATCTATTTTATTTAAATCCTTTGTTTTTTCCAGAATATTTCTAGTTATAACATGATTCAAGACTTTTGATCCAGCCGGTAAATCAACAACCTGAGGTTCGTTTGCTATACTAACACTCCCATCGGGTTTCGCTATAATCTCAGCCCCTAATTCACCGACTATCGCCTTTCCTAGCTTGGAGTGCTCTGTCCCTTTAAAGTAAGCCGGTAACGGCTGAGACGCTGCTGCTGCAAGCTGAACTCCTCCTGTTATGCCTATGGCAATCGATAGAGGGATATTTAGTGTGGCTAAAGCAGCCGTCACACCTTGAGCGGTATTTAAAGCGATATTAAATAACGCCTGAGCTTTTGCTGCTTTAGCTTGCTTCCTTTGGTTCTTTAATCGCTGATTATCTATCCTTTCCTCAATGCTGTTTATTGAAGATTCATATCTTCTGTTAATTGCTTCTTTCTGTTGAGCTGTTAAATCTTCATTATTAAGCTCCCTTTCCCTTCTTGCTTCAAGCCTATCTATCTCCGTTTGATTTATTTCTTCAAACCTTGCAAAAGCATTATCCCTCCTTATTGATTGATTATCAAAAAACTGATTAACAGCAATTGAGGCCACATCAAAAGCAGTATTAAGAGCCAACTCAATCTCTTTGCTAAACTGCTTCCAGTAAAAAGCCAACTTATTAGTCACCTCCTCTGTTTTCGATACATAAGCATCTAGTGATTTGGGAAGATTTACGGTGTTATCAACCTCTATGTCTTTAGCTACCTTCCGAGATACTTTGCCGTATTTCTCATAAAACTCGATTTGAGTTTGTCGCTTTTCATTTAAAGCATCTTGAGCAGCTTGTAATTCTAGAGATTTTTTAAGCTCTTCTTCTGTTTGTTTCTTAACATTATCAGAGTAAAGAGTTTGAATTCCTGCTAATATTTCAGTCTTGTTAATGTTGCTATCAATGGCCGAAGCAAATCTTTTTTCGTAATCAGACCAATTTTCTGCTCCATTTTGGACTGCCTCATTATATAAATACTGAGCTTGTGTTAGAATGCTTTTTTGCTTTCTTTCTTCTTCAGCGATTTTAGCTAGTTCAGCTCCTTTAATTTTAGCTAGTGTAACAGCTGAAACAAGTGGGTCTTTTAAAGCCACAATTAACTCACCCGATGATATTACCCCGTCATTAAATGCTGTTAACAATGTTATAAAATCTCCAAAAGCAGAAATAAATCCTGACGCAATTTGCGAGAAGAACCCTTGTCCATTTTCCAAACTAAAGACAAATTCTTGCCAACCTGAATTCAAAATATCAATCTGAGCGGATAGTGATTTTAGTTGCTTTTTAGTTAATTCATCAAGTGTCCCACCTGCATTTCTAAATGATTCAGCATATAAATTAGTCTTAGCAATATTATCAGCTAAAATCAAACCCAAAGCAGCCGACTCAACACCAAACAATTCAGAAGCTTTTTTGGCTATTATAAGCTCGTCCGTCGTTGTTGCTTTTGTTTCGTTTAATTCCGTCAAAGCTTGGTCAAGTGTTATTCCTAACTCAGATAATCTTAGAAACGAACTACTCATCAAACGTCCTGCTCTTGCTGCCTTAATTCCATTATCAACCAAAACACCAAGAACCGCTCCTGTTTTAGCAAAATCTAATCCAACAACCCTCGCGACAGGCGCAAGAAATCCGAGTGAATCTTTTATTCTTTCGAAATCTAAAGCCGTACTCGTCCTCATCTTAGCGATTATATCTGCGTATTCCTGAGCTGAATCGCTTGATTTACCGAATGCGTTAAGTGTTTGAATTAGTAATTCGCCTGCTTCGTTTGCAGGTGCTTGAAGTGCAATTGATAAATCATTGACGGGCTTTAACAGCTTTTTTATTTCACCCTCTGATTTACCTAATGTGAAAAGGGCTGTCGCTGTTTTTGCTACCTCGTTCGCTGTATTTATAGAGGTTTTAGCAACAAATCTAATCACCTTTTCAAGACCAGAAAGTTCGCTTCTGTTTTTGCCTGCAATCGCTGCCATGTTTACAAGCTCTTTATCGAATTCCTTTATAGCATTGAAGGCATTCTTAACAATACCAACCAAAGCAAACAAAACACCGGCAAAGCCCAAAGCCGAAGCAGCTTGACGAGCTATGTTTGTGAAACCTTTTAAAGCTAATCCATATTGACCGACATTTCTTTGATATTGACCTGCACTCGCGTCTATTTGCTTAATCTTTGAATCAAGGTTGTTTAATTCTGTTCTCAGCTTTCTGCTTTCGGCCGAGTTAACACCTGATTGAATTGCGACAGCTTTGTATGCTTTTCGCAATGTTTCAAGCTTTTGAGTTTCTTTTTGATACGCATCTACTAAATTTAAACTCTCTTGAGCTTGCTGTTTTAAAGCCTTGTTTTTTTCGGTTATCAACAACCGGAGTTCAGCCTGCTTTTTTGCGCTTTTACTGTCTGATATATTTAATTTTTCTTGAAGTGAAAGATTTGATTGCTGTACCTTTTGAAGTTCTTTTATAGAGGTCGATACTTTGCTTTTTTCATTTGCTAAAGCTTTCCCGATTTCTGTATTTTCTTTTTGCTTCTTGTTATTAGCATCAAAAGCCGCGACCTCATTGTTTACCGCTGTCGTTAATTCTACTGAGGCCTTCTGAGCTGCTTGTGTGGTGATGTTTGAATCCTTCAAGCTTTTTTCAAGTAATCCAATTCTCCCGATTAACTTGCTTTGAGATTCATCTATTTTCTTCCCATTGTTGATGACAGAATCTATGAAACTTGTGTAAGCCGATTCGATAGCTTGCAGTTTCTTAACGTAATTATCAAATAAAGCTAAATCAGATGATAATAATTGTTCGACTTTTATTTGCTCAGTCATTTTATTCGATAGCCGATTTTAATTTCGTGTTTAAGTCTTGAATTCTGCTTCGGTGTTAATGAATATTGATATTGAAATTTGTTTTTCAAATACGCTGCTCCTATATTGAATTCTGAGCCTGTGTTTATACCTGCTAAAGCATAAAATCCGCTCGGCTGAATGGTATTTGTTATAGTTTTCTCACGTTCTACTATTCTAACCACCTCAGGCCGGTAATCTATAAAGCCAAATTTTATCCAATTTAATGAGCCTGATATATTGGCTGTGTAAGTAATTTTTACGTCTTGGATTACTTCTGCTGTGTCTTTATATATTAACGTGCTGTCGCCCCCTGAAACAACGGGAGCGTCCTTGTAAATGTATCGAGTAGTAAATAAAGTATCTGTTTCTTTTATTATTACCTCTTTATAAATCAGGCTGTCTTTTGTTACTGTTTTAGTGACTGTTTTGGTTTTGTATATCACATCACCATCATGAGTTAACGTAGATAACAAATAACCAAACACCAACCCGATAACAAAATACAATAAATTTCTCATAACGCCTTTTTTAGTATCTCAACAATAAACGAACCCGTGAAACCAATTAAATAAGCAGCCCCAACCTCGTCAAGCCCTTCAGGAAATGACATATTTTCACCGAGCCACGCCTGAAGATTATCGACACCTATGTAAAGAGCTGAGAAACTAAAAAAGACATGAGCCAAAATATTATCATTTCTTTTTAGAAGCCACTCTTTTAGCCATAAATACAGGCTAAAACTTTCATCCTTTTCATCTGCGATATCTTTTTCCTTGGAATATTTTAAAATCCAAACAAGCGCGATTCCTAGAATAACGCCTATTAGTTCTTCGGTTGTTATATGAGCTAAATGTTCCATTTTTGGTTCTTTAGCTTAAAAATAACGATAATTCTAACTAGATTTTGATTTAGAATGCTTCTTTTTATAATACCTCACTCTAGAATAAAATTTATAAACGCTTAATTCAAAAGGTTTTTTTACACCTAATTCTTCAAGGTTTGCTGATAAATCCTCATAACTTTCTATTAACTGAGATACGACGTTTTTAGAATCATCAGGGTCGAAGCTTTTTGGTTCGGCTTGTTCTATAATCCAATCATCTATAGATTTAACCTTTTCAAGTATAGATTCATCGCCTCCGCTCAAGATATATTCACACTGAAATAATGCTCTTTGATTTAATTGGCTGTAATAATTCATCAGATAATCACCCCCAATTAATTCGGGGAAACTACCTACTAATTCCGATTCCAGTTTTTTTTTAATTCTTCCTGAATCTTGAATAAATCTCCGGCTGTTATGCCTGTTTTATTTATCCTTTCGCTTGTTCGTTTTAAGCCCTCGTCAGATATGTCAAAACAAGGATTCCCGTCTATACTAGAAACCAAACAGGCCAAAGAAATAGATTTGGTATTCATTTTTTCTAGAATGGTGTAAACGTTGTATCTCTTGTTTTCACGTTCTTTGATGGCTGATTCGTATTTGCCAGAGTAAAGGAATAAATCTATTGTTTCCTCGTGCTTATCGTAATCCTCTATTGACGAACCTATTCCAATATCTTGAAGATTTATAGATTGAAATTTTATAAATCTTTCCATTGGTAATTCATACGGACTGCTCCATAATTGTAATTCTGATTTTCCTGCTTTTGCTGTTATCATTTTCTTATCACATAATTAATAGAAGTTGATGCAATACCCATAAAAAATGAAAGAATAATGATTTTTAGACTAAAAAATTCATTATAAATAACAAGGTGAGCCGTGAATGAATACCAAAACGTTAAGCAATGCTCACAGATATTTGGCATATAAGATCTCTTTCTTACTTCATACCATTCCCGAATTCCTGTTTTATCCAATGTCAGGAAAAAACCTGCCATGAATAGACCTGCTAATATGCTGCTCATTTTTTCATTAACTCTTTTACCTGCTTTCTTAACTCTTCGATTTCTTTATTCTTTTCCGATAGCTGTTCTTCCCTGATTTTAGCTATTAAAGCATCTTTTTTTCTCATGTAATTCCATAAGAAATATAATGCCACTACAGACAGAAATAAAGCTCCTAGAGGTCCGAGAATAAAATCAATCCACCTTGATTCGGCTGTGTACATCTGAGCTATACTATTCCCGAAAAACCCTATACTATAAAGAAGCGAGAGCATTAAGATTTTCAAATCTAAAAACTTTTCTAGTGCGACTATTATTAAATACATTTCTGAATAAATGAGGTTGATAAATCTATCCTAAATCCCGAATATGGGTGTTTTAATTCTTGTTGTTCCAAGTGGTTCAACGTGTATCCTTCGTAAACCTTTGAAGGGCTGTAATAAATATTTTCAATTATTGCCCCTGACATTTTTAGCACATCTAGAACCTCGGCCAACAAAACTTCAGTAAATCTATAATCTAGAGTATCATACGGTGAATCCCTTGCTATTATTTCCAAATTGAACCAAAATATACAACTTAAATTTAAAGTAAAATTCAAATCAGAAAAAGATTCTGCATCGTTGATAGAAACCGGCTCGTTTACCTTGAAAAAGCTTTGAGATTTTAGCTTGTTATTCGGAAGACATGATTGATATTGTTTTTTGGTTTCGCTTGTGTAAACCTCTGGATAAATTATCTCCTTGCCTCCTTCTTCTGTTCTTCCTGTTTCGGCTTTTCCATAACTTTTATCCAACCAAGCCAAATCAGACAAAGCCACTTGCAAGACCTGTATTTCGTTGTCAACGTTATACGGATTAGTAATTAGAGGGACGTTTGGGTTCTTATAAGTGCTCATCTCAATAACAAAGTTAATAATCTATTTCGCATGAATATGATTGCATCTGAATTTAACTTTATTCGACTGTCTTTTGTAAGACCCATTAAGCTTCCTCCATATTTTAAATCAAGTTTCCCATCCTTTTTGTCGGTGTTGGTTATATTGATTTCATATTTCGTGACTTTAGCTGTTATGCCTTTATGATAATCGCCTTCAAGCCTTAAATTCACTTTACTGACGTCAAAACCTAGACCCTTTTTAAACTCTGCGTATTTTGGACTATATTTCGGGCTGATTGTCGTACTATCTGCTCGAACGCCTGCTTCTAGTTGCTCAGCGTTTAAATCTTCGATAAGGGCTGTATTTTCGGCTAAAAAATCAACCATAATATCTTTCAGGTTAACCGAATTAAAATTTCCGATTAAATGAGTTATTGCGTTGTTTTTTTTTATTGATTGCAAACTCATATCGCGCTCATTGTTACCCCGTTTTTAGTAGGTGGAGGAAGACATCTGCTGTTTAAAGAACTCAAATCAATATTTAAAGCCTCATACATTAATTTGAGCTGTGTCATTAGACCCTGAGTATTGTTTTCCCTGTCATCTAATTCATACAAGGCCAATTTTCTGTTCTTTTCTGCAATAGCATTATTCTCGGTTGAGTATGCCATAGCATAAATCAAATCGTGAGCAACTTGCAAACCTAGAGCATCAGTGAAAAGCGTTTTATTCCTAACTATAAAATCAGTCAAATCACATTTTAGATTTAATGATAGGTTTAATCCCCAATTGGTGTCATAGGTGTAACTATTCTTCGAGATATCCCACAATGTACGTCCATCTAAATCAAGGTAATCATCAGCAACACTAAAAGGATGAATCGAAATATACTGATTCCAGTTTTTATAAAGCGTTTGATTAACAGGGGAGCAACCACCACAAGGAGCAACGCTTAAATCGACAGGATTTTTAACAAATTGACCAGTCACTTCGTCTTCATAGTATCCAATATAAAATGAGCCTCCTGCGTTTAAGCTGCTATTAACAAAATTCAAAACAGGGTTATTTCCGTTTGAATCTGTAAGCTCGTACCAACCAAATGAAATCGCCTTTGTAACATCAATGTCAAACGTATATATCGCCTCAGTTTGGCTGCTATGATAGATGTAAATGGTCAACGGGTTTTGAAGTGTGTCGGTCTGAATACCAATCTTTTTAATGGACATTACAAGATCCTTCATGTATTTGAATTCTATTTCAAACCCACAAAATCTATCTGCTTTGACTATACGGCTGCTCATGTTTCCGCTTCCTTGATATAAGGCTAAATCAGCGAATAGTTCTTTTGTGTTTTGCGCTTTCTTTTTAGCTGCAAAAGTTTGTTTTATTACTTTAGGAATTGCCCCCAAAATAACGTCCTCTAGATAGCCACTTAGATATCCAAACGGCTCCCACCACTCAGTATCAGAAGTTAATTTTCCAACATTAGGAACAAGGACAGTTCCTTTTTTGCTTCTGAAAAATGTTGTGTCTTTTACGATTTGACCTTTTATGTATTCTGTCGAACCAGAATAATCCGGTGTAACATAACTATCATAATCAGGGCAACTCGCGTCAATGTTTACGATATTAACCAACGGATGAACATCTTCATAATATTGACCGCTGTCACTTGTTAAAAGAAAATCTTTCAATAATTCTATATCGCTTGTTCTTGTTTGCTTGAAAGCGAGCAAGGTTTTAAGTGATTGCTGTACTGTGTCGACGTTGAACATGGTTTCTTCCTTTGTTTGTAAGTTACTAAATTAAATAGTGAATAATAAATATTAACTTTTTAATAAAATATTCCTTTAATATCTTGTTTTATAACTCAGGTAATTATATCTTTACCTTACATTAAAGGAATAAGAAAATGAAACACGAAGCTAGAATATTAAATAAAGGAGTTTTTTACCTCGTTAATATAGTGGTTATAACTAAAGGAACATCTTCTTTTTTTAACAACGGGCAAAAAATAACCAAAGATGAAATTTTCGAAGATGTTGTTCTTACAATTGGAAAGCAATTTCAAACAGATGATGAGGCTTCATTGTACGTAAACGGAAAGGAATTTAAAAAGCTTCTAGCTTTTGTTTCAAAAAATGAATTCACAAACTAATAACAAAGCCATGACACAACAGGAATTAAAAAACGGACAAGATTTTCATTTTAATAATGAAGAATGGTGTGAGCAAAATTCATCTGACGATTTCCGTGAAGGATGGATTACTTGGAACAATAGATTTAAAAACTTTGCTATCTTTTTTAATGGTGCTTGCATACATACCTCTAGAACCTTTTCATCAGCGAATAAACGATTAGAAAAACTCATGAGTGATTGGGGCTGCAATTTTGTTGATGAATAAAAAAACCCCGAGCAGGTCAACTCGGGGTCTCATTCAACTAAAAAGCAAAGCAGGCTCTTTATTTTAAGCAGCGTCCAAAATCTCGAACTTCACAATAGGCTTGTATTTCGTAGACGGTGAGCTGTTGTAAGAAGTAATTGTCACTACATCTGTACTCCACTCGAAACCTTCTACCAAAGTTTGAGTCAGGCCACTTGTTCCAGAGTGCAAAGCACTTCTGTCAGCGCAATCCTGAGAGTAAAATGCTCCCATTTTTTGGTTCACAATAGGAACTTCAACTTCTTCCCATTGTTTTTCGCCTCCTTTTGTTTGGTGTCCCAAAATAGCGTCAGGCGAGTTTCTGTTTTCAATAGCAACTGTCGCAGGTGCTATCAAATAACCGGTATCATTAACACCTGAACCATTCGTCAGTCTATTTGTGTATCCGAAATTGAAACCTTGAAACTGAAATGCATCGTTTTCATCGTTTGATGTGCCTTGTGCATTCAAATCAGATATTAACGCCTTGTGACCCGTGTTGGCAATAACATCACTCGAGTCATAAAAATCCATCAATTCCAAGATTGAAGTCGCATAGTTGTAAAATCTTGACCTCTCTGTGTATGGAATTTGCAATGCGTTTCCACTTTGAGAGTAAATATCAGTCACAGGCGAACCCCAATACTGATTCTTATCAGCACTCAATTTCGCTAAACAAAGCGAATCAAGAGTTGCAGCATACTTCAAAAGATACGCTTTCAATTTCTTTTGGAAATCAGCTTCGTATCCGATATCGTTGTTGTAATACTGTGATGGTATCATAGTGAAACCAAAGGCGTAAGTCGTGAATGTCAGAGTTATCAGGTTTGAAGTATTTTCAAGATCCTGAATAGTACAACTTCTCACATTCCCGATAGTAACTTCTGGATCATCCAAAACAGGGATAACAACGCTATTCCCGAAGCTCATCTTGATGGCTTCTTTGTTTTTGGCCGTCAGGATACCAAGTGGGTCGGCTGCCTGCTTTTGGAACAAATTCAAAGCACCGTAACGAGACGGTCTTGTTTCGTTCTTATCTAAAGATGGAGTATATTGCTGACGGAGTGATTGAGTAAGAGTATTGAGTAACGACATTTTTATAAGAATTTTATGATTAATACCTATTATTTAACGTCGTCTCTTAACGTGTTGAACAAATATACTTTTTATTCATTTACTCAAAAATGATAAAGGAATATTTTTTTATTTTAGATAAAAAAGGGCTTCCGTAAAGAAGCCCCATTCATTGACAACATAAACCAATTTATCGATTATTCCTCCTCATTAAAGGAAGCTTCACTTCTGTTTTATAATGCTTCATGATTTTATCGTAGACTTCCGATGTACTTGAAACAGCATTCTTTTTAAGTAAATCATCAAGTTCTTCCATACTACCAATAGTATCAGGAATTTCAAAGTTTACACCAAAATCAACTCCACCACCTGCTCCACCTGAACCACCTGAACCTCCCGATCCTGCTCCTGCTCCTCTTCTGTCTTCAGCTAAAACATCAACCAAAAGCTCTGTCGCGATTTGTTCGGCTGTTTTAATGGTGTTATCTGTATTCCTTAAAGCGTGTCCGTTCTTATCAAGAAATACAAGCGTTTTCACACCATCTTGCTCCCTGACCTCTGATTCCATTTCTAGCATGGTATTAACAGCCCAATTCCTCTCTCTGGATATGGTGCTTGCAGGCAAAGTGTCTTTGAATTTGAAATTAGAAAACCCTTTTGAAATTTCATTGGTTTTAAGGATTACTTCGTTTTCCTTTTTCAACCTTGCAATTTCTTGAGTGTGTGTTTCATTCATTTTAGGAATGCTTTCACGTAACTCTTCTAATTCTTTCTTCAAGATTGGGTCAATATTACCGGATTTCTTCAATTCGGCCAATTGTGCCTCTAGATTTGAAACTTTTGTCGGGTCGCCTTTTACCAAAGGAACGGTTCGTTTCAAATACTGATGATATTTCTCGTTTGCTTCTTTTGGCAGACCAGTCAGTTCGAGTATATCGGCCTCAAGTTTAGTAGACCACTCGGCTGTCCTGTCGTCTATTGCTTTTTGAATGGCTGATGTTTTTTCTGATTCAATCTGTGAAGGTGTTGAAATGTAAAGACCTTTTTCTGAAAGTGGTTTTAACAATTCAATTTCTGTGAGTGGTTTTCCTGATGTAATTCCATCAGTGATCTGCTTTACTTCTTCTTCTGATAATGGCATGATTAACGTCTCTTGTTAATGGTTAAAAAAATAAGGGGCTAATATTAGCCCCCTTAAAGGTTTTATTAAGCGACAACACAATACTCAATCGTCACATAACATTGGCTATATACCGACAAATCGCTTCCTGTCGTTATAGAAATGTTATCGCCAATGATGGAGGCAATTGTGATTCCAGAGTGGTTTTCGCTTATTGCTAAAGCAGGAGGTCCGGCATCTGGATCACTTGCATTGATTTCAACAACCCTTCCGAGTTTTGTTAAATCCATATTTCCAGACGCTGTTCCGGCTGTTAAGCCGTGAGCGACGGTTTTAGATGTTGCATTTGGCAAAGCTCCGAAAGAGACTGTTTTCCTATAAATAGGTGTCTTGCCATCGCCAATCCACTTCTTTCCGGTGTCTTGCTGTCCTGTGTTATAGTAATTCGCTAAATCTTGATTCATGGTTTTTTATTAAAAGTTGAAAATTATTCTTCAGACTGTTTTGATTCAAGAGCCAAACGTGCTTTTTCCAATGAGGTAGGTCTTTCAATCACCGTGTCAGGTGATAACAAACCATAAGCCTCATCAATTTCTTTTAGTGTGTCGACGGCCTCTTTAAGCTGTGCAATTGTAAGACTTTCATCTGGCTCTACTCCGAATGCGTCCGTGTAATCTTTTTGAGAAAGTTGTTTACCTGTTAAGGTTGTTTTCTTCTCACCGGTTACCTCGGCTTTATTTGGGTCATGAACCAGAATGACCTCTGTCGCTTTACCGTTTAGGCTTGCTTTAATTGACGGCCATTCTTGAGGATAACATTTTTGGTTCTTGTTCCAAACCCCCCTATCCTTTCCTGTCGCTTGGTCAAAATTGTGATGAATAAAATCAAAATGAATCAAATCATCCTCATGTTCAAGGATGGCGATTTCTTTTTGAATGTTTGCCTTAATGGTTGGCAAATCTTTACCCTCTTTTAAAAGCTTTTTTATTGCTTTTGCTCTTTCGGTTTTATTCAACTGCTTTAATGACTGTGACATAAGATGTTAAAGTTTTTTTAATTGATTCGATTTTATTTGAATAGCTTGCTTCGCTTCCAAAGGCTACCAAATTTAATTCTTCTCGTTCGAACTTCCTAATATAATTATCGAAATTTAATTTCAGGTTAACCAATACAGGGTCTAATTTATCTATGAATGTTTGAATTTCATTTATAGTTAAATCAGGATAAGGCTCTAAATCTGCCAATATTTTAGACCTATCCAATAGTTCTTGATTGCCTTTGAATTTAGTTTCTGCAATTACTGAGCGGGTCTGACTTAACAGATAAAAAGGCAATCCGCTAGATTTTTCTTCTTTGTACTGCTCATTAAGTTCTTGAACTGTTTTTAAGTAATATTTTCTTCCGAGTTTTCTTTCGATACTTTTTACAGCATCAGCCCCGAAAATAATTATTGCTTTAGTCCTTAAAACCCAATTCTCAGACATTTCAAAGTTGTCAGATATCCATTCAAGGATATTAGTCTTGCTTTCGAAACCTCCTTGAATTTGCTTTTCGTTTTTGGCTTGATTGTTTACTGGCTCGCCCCCATCACCCACACAATATTTGAATATATTGTCTTTTCTTTTTTCAAGATATTCATCGGCAAATTTTAAACTATCGACCTGAATTTGCATGAACCCAAATGGGTCTCTCAAATCTGCATCGGTGCTATCAGTTGGAGCAGGTATAGTCACGAAACTTCCAGAACCTAAAAGCCCTTTACCTTTATTCTCCCTCCATTGCTGATTCTTTTGGATTTCAGTGTAAGCAGGATGAAAGGCGTCTAGAGGTAAATCTATTCCGCCTAATGTTTCAAGGTTTAATGTATCGGAAGATTGTGAATTTTCTTCGTTTTGCTTTTGCTCATAAGACCATATAATAGGAAATACTCCATAGGTATTATAATATTCAATACTAGTTTCCCAAAACAGAATCTTATCTAGCTGCGATAGACTTTTGGTGATTGCACTTTGTTTCTGAATGTTATCGCTGCTATTCAGGTTAGTGTTCCAAAATGGCTTTGCAGGGCAATATCCTATATCATGCGAAACCTCAGATTCAATAATATACTCCCCCGCTGTGTTTTTTCTATACCAACGATAAAAGCTATCATCAAAAACATAAACGACATCTTCATCTGTTGCGCTAGTGAAAATGATATATTCGCACTGAGTAGAATTAGATTCAACCTCCATATCTATAACCCTGCTAATATCAAGGAAATAACAATACGGACGAGGAGGTGAAACCTCTTCTGATGGTTGGTCTATTATTAAAATACTATGAATTGAATTTTTAAAAGCTTCCCACGCTTTTGATTTCCACTTTTCAGAATGCTTTATTGATTTCAAATATTCTTTAAAGCTGTTTTCTTGCGATTCGCTTTGAAGAGTTATTTTAGTGAAACCTCCACCCCCTTCAAGAGCTCTGCTCAATTCTGAGTAGATTGCATCTGTTAGTTCATTCGTGGGGACAGGGTACTGAAAAAGCTGCGAGAACCTAGTGTATTTCTCTGATGGAAGGAAATCTTTGACTTGTTTTAAAAAGCGTGTCGCGGCTTTATTTTCGTCTTTCTTATCTAAAACCGGCTCGGTGTGAAATCTGATTCTTTCATCGTGCTTGATGCACTTATCAATCCGGCTTTTGTTGTTTGGAGTCTTTATTAGATTCTGAGCCTCCTGTGTTGATAAGTTTGCCATCTTTGAAAGTGTATTTAGAATCTTTTAAAATCCATCCTGAGTGCTTTTGATTTAATATCTCTTCGGCCTGATTTAAAGGGAAATTTCTTTCCCTTTTAAGGCCTTCAGCGTAAAGAATTACAATGTCACTTGCTTTCTTTTTAGACATTTTACAGTTGGGTTAAAGGATTGAAATCTAGAGTACTTCTTAAAGTACGGGATAATCCAGAATCCCAATTACCATCCATGTAAAAGCTGAAATTCAAGATATCATCTTTAGCGAAACCCTCTGTTCCTCTAGAGCTTGTCCTGAAATTATATATTTCAATTGGCAAAGGTTCGTCATCACCATCAAGTTTGTGGAAAATATTTCCTGCTCTGTTTATGAAATAAGCCCCTAAAAGAGCCGCTCCTGCTGCACTCGCCTCACTTTCACATGAAAGAAGTCTTAACTGATCTGCAATAGCAGGTTCAAGATTCCTGAATTGACCTGTAAATTTTACAAACCCCTCACCCATGTACAAAGGAATACCATTCACGGTCGTGTTATCATTTCCACCCTCCTCAAGTGCTTCACTTTGTGGAAGTTGTGGGTTTGAAAATAAAGGACTTATGATGTGTTTATTACTATTCGTCAGGGCTTTATTCGCTGTCCAACTTGCCAAAGCTGTTATCGCATTCGACGAGACAGGAAAAAGTGAAGCCGTATGGTTTCTCACAAATGCAAGACGAACGGTCTGATCTATTTTAAACGCACATGAAACGGCTGTGATAGCTGTAAGAGCTGAAGGTTTTGGACACGCACACGAAAGGATACTCATGGTTCTGAATTTTAATTTTGAGTTAATTCAGACATAAAGATAGCTTTTATTCTATACTACCAAAAAAAAGTCCGATTTTTTTACGCAAAACAGTCAAAACTTTACTCGCTTTGTAAATACATATTTTTATGAATGTGGCTTTGTCTAGATTTTTTTCCTCTAAAATCATTTTGAAATAAAAACTAGCTAAATAGAAAGAATAGAAGCCTGATTCATCTTTCAAATAATTCCTTTCAATTTCAGATTTATGATTAAAGCCTTTTTTAATCATGTAATCTGTAAGAATTAACTCATTGATATCGCATTCTTTATTCCATTTCTTAACATACCTGTAAATGAATTCGATAGGAAATCCAGTAACCCAACCACAACGAGGACACTTAAATTGTCCTATTGATGCATCCCATTTTGTTCTCGGGTTATTGCAACCTCCTTTTTCACGTGCTGCAATATTATTTCCGCAATAACCGGTATAA
Organism: uncultured Roseivirgaceae bacterium; assembly: GCA_964351175.1. GTDB lineage: Bacteria > Bacteroidota > Bacteroidia > Cytophagales > Cyclobacteriaceae > Fulvivirga. The sequence continues at coordinate 18,698 of CAYGNU010000001.1, forward strand.
TTATCAGTTTTCATCAAATTATCCCTAACAATATTTATTTCTTTCATTGTAACAAGTTATTAGTCCCCCCAATTTTCGTTCCTGCTTTTTTCATACACCTGAGCATCGGTTGGCTTAAATGTAATGCATCCCCAACGAGTGTCGATGTAGTATTCACCTTCATCATTTAATGCATCTGAATCAAGCCGGCTTAATATCTGCTCAGGTGTTGTTCCTCTTGATATCAGAGTTGCTGAGTAAGGAATCCATTTGCTTTGAACAAATGGAATAATTCCTTTCTCTTGCATTTTTAGACATTCGCCTATTACTTCCTCTTTAGTGAAAAATAAATCAATCATTTCTTAGTTGTTCAACGGCCTGCTCTATTGATGCACGTAAACCAAGAGTTTCGAATAGTTCTTGAATTGTTTCTTTTACTGCTTCTTTTCTTGCTTTAAACCTATCTAGAGCATCTAAACCTAAGAAAGATTCTATTGCTCTTTGACACAGTAAACGACCCATTCTTGGTTGAGTAACCAAAGCATTCGCCTCGCATTTTCTTTCTCCAACCGTGTGAAGGTAATTTTGGAGATAATCAAGCTTGAAATTCGGGTGTTTGTGGCTTGCAAGGTTTTTTCCTGAACCTGTTATAAGGTTGTCAATCCATGTTAGATTATTTTGAATTATAAAATCATAATCCAAACCAAATCTTTCAATAATCAAATCTTCTGGATCATATCCATTGGTTCCATCGCTCCAGTAAACATCCTTTACATCTTGCAGGTTTTTACGTAGTGTGTCGCTAATTCTAAGGCCGTCAGGGTCATGGTCACCGCAATAAAGTAAAACGCATTTCAAACCCATTTCTTCGGCCTCACGGAAACGCCTTGAATATTCTGCTCTTTGTAATATTGAGCTCCATCCTTTAGCGTTCGCAATTGGAATATGATAATCCCTGCAAAGGGGTTCGAATAAAGTGATAAGGTCAATTTTTTCGACAACCATTTGGATGTAGTATTCCTCACCATCCCACCAATTCGGGTGATAATATCTTTCGCACTCTAGAGCAGCCTCAAGCCACTCAGCAACGTGAATTTCGTGTGACACATCTGTAGGAACGTGAACTTGCTTGAATTGCCTTGCAGATTCTTCGGCCACAAAATCAACAGGAAGCAATCCCTCTTTCCTGCATCTGTTGATTAAGTCTTCTATTTTACCGAATTCATTTTTGGTTATAATACCATTCTGTTCGAGGATGTAACCCCAACCTCTAGATGAAACCTTAAAGCCAATTTCACTTGAAATTTGCCGAATAAAAGAAGTGAATTCTCTTATGTTGTTTTTTGTCATTCTCTGACCGAAATCGAACGTGCTCATTTTGCTTTTTTTTAGTAGTTAAACAGGCGAGATGCTCCGGATGACATCCCCCTGTTTTTTTCATTAAGAACCAGCTTTTTATTCCGGATTTTGAGGATTAAGGCCACTTTTCAAACTAACATTAATCCTCGGTGTGGCTTGTGCTAAATGTTCGAGCATCTAAAACACAATAATGAACGTTCTGAAAGTTGCCTGCTTTCATAGACGGCTTAAAGCCGTATTAAAAAAAAGTCTTTACCCCTGTATGGATGTTTTGCTTGCCTATAACCTTATAACAGTCTAAATAATAGTCACCAATTACTTTATCATGAACTAGTATTCTGCTTTTTTTATCAGAAGTTATCGCTCTGTGTGATTTATCTGATTTATGATATTGCTTTGCAAATTGTTGGGCTTTTCTAGTAAGATTCATTTTCGTTTCCTTTTCGTTTCCTTTAATATATGGTAAAAGTAATATTACCCAACCATAAAACAAAACAATAAACAATATATTTTTTAATATATAAATAAAAACCCCTTTATCGTTTTAAATAAAGGGGTTTCCAGATGGTTAATGGTTATATATTCGATGCAAATTTTGTGAGATAACCATAAGGAGGTGCTCGTCCGCCCCTGATTAGTTGTTTATCCCTGACATAAAGCCTTGCAAAATAGGCCGGCTCAGGATAAACCCCAACGACCACTTCATTAACACTTTCAGGAATAATTCCAACGTAACCAAGAAAATGAATCTTTATTGCGGCTGCATCCGTTACAAATGCAACCAAATCAACAGATTCATTCTTTAAGTCAAAAGAACAGTCCTTATCATAATCCACTGATTCGATGACATGAGTATTTGCAAGACTCACGACCGATAGAAGCATTAAAAGCAAACTACCGATAATCATGTGTTTATAATTAGACATAAGTAAATGTAAGGTCTAAAAAACCCAATTCCAAAGTATTTTTATCGGAATGCTTATTATTTGGAACATCCAATATCCTAACACCCAAACAGCTAGAGCGAGTAAAAAATAGAATATTGTTTTTACTAGAATTAAGAATAGATTTTTCATATTATCAGTTAATTGTGATTCCTCCTTGCTTTGGTATTAAATCGAAGTATTTCCTCATAAGGATGTTATCCCCGTAATCAGGCGACCTCCCGTTTAAGTACTCTTTTTGAATGTCTTTGTCTTGTATTTTCAGCTTTCCTTCGTTTGTTCTTTCAGCCCTTTTGTAACTTCTTAAATCTTGTTTTATCAAATCTTTAATATCAACAACCTGACCCCCGACTTTTACTTTTGTGCTTCTTATATTTTCAACCATGCAAAGTTCTGAATGAACATTGATTCTGATATCGCCTGTGTTAATGTTTTCTTCTGCAACCTTGTAAGCGCATTGAGTTTTTAGATTGTGATAATTTTCAACTCGTTGTTCTTTGTGTGAACGTGGTTGTCCTGCCTCCCTTTTTTCTTTTAATGGCTTTGCCCCACCACTGAAACCCCTATATCCTCCAAGCTTAACAGTTCCACCCCCGACACCATCTTGGTCGACTAAGACGTTAAATTTTGGAATTCCGTAACGTGCTCGAAGTGCTTCGGCTGAATTGACAATATCTTGAGCCTCTGTTTTGTACATGGTCACAATAAAAACAACTTCCCAACCCTGCCAAACAAACAAGACAGTAAAATCTCGACCGAACCGGCTTGCATCAATCGTGATATACCTGCCTGTCTTGCTTTGTGGTCTATTATCATGGATGTTCTCTATACCCATGTAATCAAACAACATTAAGCCGTCAAGCCTTATTTTCCAGTTACCATCTAAAAGCCTTTTTTTCTCTTCCTCCTCTAGTGCTAAAAGGTTTCCAAGATATTGAGGGTTCTTTTTTAATAATTCTTGATTGTCTTGAATTTTACCGCTTATGAATGTGACGCTTTTTACTAAATCTTTAAGCTCAATTCCTTTTACTGCTTCATTTTCGAATATATGAGGGGCTTTTGATATAACTTCATCAACGCTGTCGCCCCATATAGCATCACCTCCATCGGTTGTCATGTAACGCAAAACACCGTCTCGCTCAGGTATTGGAAAGCCTGTTTTCTGGTCAATCCACCAACTAATGAAATAAGAAACCCAACTATCAGGATCAGGATTACAAGTTGCTCGGATGTATGGTGGAACACCACTTGTCGACCTGTTACGGCTTAACATATAAAAGAACATCCTCTTTGTGAAGTGAGTTAATTCATCAAACATTATAAGAGGAATTTCTGAGCCTTGAAAATCTATGATGTTTTTTTCGTGCTGTAAGTGTCGGAAACTAACTTTCATTCCGCTTGGAAATTTCCAAGCCTTGTCGCTTTCGTTTGCCCTGCCATTAAGCAACGGATAAATTTCTTTGCTGCTATCCCAAAGACCACCCTCTAGAGTTATTTGTGGGAACGTACGTCTGAAAATAACGCAACCAAAATCACGATTATCATGATGTCGCAATGGTTCAAGTAATTCACAAAATGTTTTCCCGACACCGGCTGCTCCTCCTCCTATTGCGATGTCTGCTGTCGTTGATAGGAACTTTTCTTGAAATCCTGCTTGTGGTTTTAGATTAATCATCAACTAAAGTTTTCCTTCATCCATCGTTTTGTTTCAACAATGGACATTCCAGTTTCTTTTGATACAAGATAGCAAGGAATTTTTCTTTTACCGTTTTTCCATTCCTTTATCGCTTCTTCAATGTTGTTATGAGGTAACCTTTTCAGCTTTCTTAAAGACATAATTACAAAGCCCCTTTTTAAGCCGAATTCTTCTGCGTCCTTTAAAATATAAGTAACTAACCTAAAACTCTGTCGATCTGTCATTGATTGCTTGACGGGGTTGAAATCCTTTAATACAAGCACATCACCAACAGAGTATTCCCTATCATCCAACCTTAACTCAAAGCCCTTGTCTTCGCTTTCAACTTTATTGAAATATTTCGTGTGAGTTTTTATATAATGTACCATAATTCAAGACCTATTATTTTGAATACCATTAAAACTATGATTATAATTGATATGATAAAAAAGGGGATTCCGTGAATTGGATTAGTGGTTACAACCTGCCAAAATAACCTCAAGACATTTTTCATGATGTTTTGTTGGCTAAATACTTTATTAACCAGTAACCCCACAAAATAACAGAAAGAAACAAGCAAAGAATGCAAACAATTATAGTCATTAAAACTATTCCGAAAATACCTCCTTTATCTATGTGATAATCCTCTTTACTATCAGCCCAATATGCTTCAGCGCAATGATTTTCTCCATCAACAGGATAAAAAGTTGTATCGATAATCCAATTGATTATTTTCCAATACAGGTTTTTTCTATCTTTATAACCAACACGAGCAGAAATTGAAACAGAAGGATTCCCTCCGCTTATTGCGTTTCCCAATTGACTAAGAGCAATTAGCAGCCTGCCAAAATAAGATGAATTATAATCAGTCATTGAATGTTAATTTAGATATGAAATATTCCCATTTAAAACCAAATCCTGGATCGAACTTTCTTTCAGGGCTTAAATCGCTGTGTCTTACGACTTTTTTAATTCCGTAAAAATCGATTATCCCTTGACACATTTTGATAAGTTCTGGATATTGAATAAGTGTGACCCAATCTGTTTTGATTTTCTTTAGAAATTCATCGTAATCATAAGTTCCTTTTACGAGTACTTCTATTCCGATTGAGTTTGTGTTGTATCCTTTAGCGTGCCAACATATTTCTCTCGTGCTCCTTTGCTTTGTAAAAGATCCATCAGGATGTTCAAGAAAATGACATGAAAGACGTAATAATTTAAGCCACTCATGAGCAGGATATACGCCTGCTTTTATAACACGTATTACAATTCCTTTTGAATTCTTTATTTCCAGATCTTTTCTTAATCTAACGTTTTCAGCCATAGCATGAATCACTATCATTTCAGGCTTTTGCGCCCCCCCTCCGATGTAGGTATAATCTTCTAAAACTTTCATTATAGTAATTTAAGCAATTAAATTAATGATTTTTAATAACGATGTTTAAGTTAGTATTTCAACACGATAACACTCAATAAAAGGCATTAAAACGTCCTTTTGTTTTGGTGTTGTAGTGCATTAAAACGTCCGCTTCGCCACTACAACACGTAATATAAAACATAAAATTATTCACCTTGTTCGGTTCTTAGAGGGCTTAGGTATTTACCATACACCGCCATTAATTTATCCTTTATACTATTGCGTTCTTCGTTGTTCAGTAATCCTAAACCATCTAATTGCCTCCACGCTGTAATGGCTTTTAATGCTTTCAACTTTTGTTTTTCTTTATCCATAAGTTGTAGGGCATTTAATTCCCTATGTTGTACCTAGTCCAGTTGCCGAACTCTTTGTTTATATCTTCAATCAATCCTTGTTTTGTTGTTGATCGGCTGTAAATTGAGCCAATGAAACTATCTCCGTTATACACTTCTAATTTTGTCCACATAATCAAAACGCCCCACAACAAACGCTATCAATGAATCGGGCTTATTAAATTCAGTGATAGTTTCGGGATTACTCAGGATTGCCCGACTCCTGATAGCTGATCGTTATGCCTTATGTATTTTATCATATTGGCAATTGATAGTCCTGCAAGGTGAAGTCTTAGTTGAGCAATCGCCACAAGGCATAACACCATGTATGACGCTATTTTTATTTACTAAGTCTTCTATTTCATCGGCTATGTCCTTAATGTAGCCGTTTGGTATTACCTGAATCAATCTGCCTTCATGAGACATTGTTTCAGTATATTTTAGTAGTAGTCTTACTATATGCTTATTCATAAGTTCTGCTGTTTAAATCGTAAATAAAACCATCGCATACACTTGTCATTAGAGTTCATATTTTGGGCTGCTGCGTTTTCTTCGTTTGTTGAACTTTCCTGCACTTACACCATTACAGTTGGCTTAATAATCTCACTTCCGTAATACAGCGATGTTTCATCAATAGCTCTATGAATCACTCCACCAGTTTACCTCCTTCGAGTACGCCCAAAACACTAACATTATTTAAAATGCATTAAAACGTCCTTTTGTTTTGGTGTTAGGCGAAAGCACTACCAGACTGCTAATCCGATAGTGCATTGCTTTTAATTTACTTTTTAATATAGTACTTAAAAACCGACTTTAATTGTTTGGGGTCTTTAAGAATACTATAATAACATTCATTATTACCCTCAATATAATCAAGGTTTCGGCTTTCCGCTTCCTCTTTTGTAATTGGAACTCGAACTACATCAATGTAAAATCTTTTCGGCTTAAATGGTAGTTTTACAAATTGACTACTACCAATCAATTCAAAATCTTTATCATCAATATAAACTCTACCAGTAAATGTGTCCCAATCTTCTTTTCCTTTCCAAATAATCGCATCCAAATAATAAGGTGGATTTTTTGAGTTCTTGTCTTGAAATAATGCTGAACATCTTTTGTTTTGATAATAAGGCTCACTGCCATCTCCCATAGCGGAAACATCACTCCATTCGCTTTCGTGTCCAGTTACATCACAAATAGGTTCTTGTAGTAACAATTTTTTAACTGCTTGTGAAATTGTAGAAGCTGTGTAAGGTGCTGAACCACCACTTTGTCCACTATTGCCAAATGCTTCACATAAGGCAAGGATTTCTTTTGCGAAAGGAGTTACAATCGCATCGGGGACTGTTGCTGCAAGAATATCTAGCTCTTGCTTTGCAAATTTTTGTGTATTTGTCATATTATATATGCGGTTCGCCTTTACACCACAAGGTTCTAAATTTCTACTTTTAATCCGTGCCATCGCCTAACACCCAATAAAAAACAGGCTTTAGGAGTGTGGTGTCTTTGTTCCGAGCTTAGCCTGTAAAGCCCGATTTTTTATTTTCAACGTTAGCGTTCATTTGCCAACTCTCTCTTAATTCTAATCCTAAGTGAGCCAAATCACCAATAGTTTTAAACTGATGCAATGCTACTGTTTTATATTTTTTAGAAATATCAGAAACCCATCGCATTCCAATATATCTATCATCTTCAGTGTATCTCCAATCTCCATCAAACAACACTTTTTCTTCACTTAATGAATTTGAGCATATAAACATTTCTAGTTTTAAAGGTTGCTTTAGAAATTCAGAGTAATCCCTTAATTTTTTTAGTTGTTCAACTGCACAACCAGTTTCTATGTTTTCAGAAAGAAATTCATTTAATGTTTTTAGTTTCATGATGTTATTGTTGTTTACTGCCAACGCTACAAAAAGAAACGCTAACAAGGTTTAAAATTCATTCCGCTTTGCTCCACGAAATTTTACACTAATCGTTAGGCTTCATATTACCTTCAATCATCTCAGTTAGCTTATCTGCTCCTGTCCACATCATCATAAATTCACGCTCGGTATATCCTTTGCTTAGACAGTATTCTCTTATGTACACCTCAATCTTTTCCTTATCAGGCAACGAAAGCCTAATATCCGATGTAGGTAAATTTTCAGCCTTAGTAAGTGCTATTAATTTATCCTCTAACCATTCTGAATAGTTAGTGATGTTTTCGTTCATTTCAGAAAGTCCGTGCTCTGATTTGAACTCTTCTTTTAATTCTTTTCCATTCATAATCTTTCATCGTTTAAGCAGGATGAATTTAAAGGCGATTTAGGTTTTGGCCTCCAATGAGTAGGATTAAAATCTTTGCCTTGTTCACATTTCCATTCAGCATGAGTGTGATAATGGTCTTGCTCATTGTTCCATTTAGCACTAGTCCAATTTCCATCACCATCAGGAAAGCAAATTCTTATTCCATCAGGATTAAAATCTTCGTCAATCCATTTTTCATTATAACCCAACACCTCTTCGTATTCTGGAATTCTTTCTGATACAAGAATCCACTCAAATTCTGACGTTAACTCTAAATTAAACGCCTGCTCGATTATACCGGCTGCATCTTTAGGTTCTACGTTTTTAGAAAACAGCTTGTTCAGCCACTTATTAAGCAATCCTTCGTTAACATTAACCCAAACCTCGTTCTCATTATAAAAACGTTCTGTCATGGCGTCAACTACTTTGTCAGCCCAATAATCAAAACCATCATCGGGAGGGGTGAAATATTTATCTTGATTACTCATGGCGTTATTGGGTAAATTGTTGCTTTGTACTGTTTCATGATTTGAATAAACGCCTTCTATTACTGTGCGCTGATTCATTTTTGAAAAATCTTTGATCTTCAATTGAGTTTCCGACTTCCATCTTTGTTAATTTTTCATGGTAGTCCACCAATCTCATCAGATAGACACATATAGATATTGGCAAATTACTATCTGATATATGACTTTTTAAGTCTTTAAAATTTGGTTTCATGATTTGAATATTTTAGGTAATCTGTAAGATGTTTTGTCAGTTGCAGCGTTGTAAACTTTCTCAAAAGTGAAGTCAAAAGTTTCATTGTCCATGATGAACAAAGCTGTTTTAAATCCTCCCATGTTTACAGCTAGTTTTTCAGTTTCTGAAAAAACACCTTCAATTACAGTTTTACTTGTCATTCCGTTTGCTGTTGCTACTGTTTCGATTTGTGTTTTTGTAGTTGTCATGTTCGTTTCGTTTAATTATAAGGTAAAGATATAATTACCTTTCCTTTATTCCAAACAAAACAGAATTTATTTTCTGTTTTAATCTAAAATATTCAAGGATTTGAAACGCTACGATAAAAACTCACACCATACTCATTGAAATCAAACGAATCTTTGACTTCATTGTATTTTTCGACTAAAATATCTTTGTAATGCGAATTAATATTCTGAGTGGTGAACACTTTAGACATAATATCTAACTGCAATTGAAGCTCTGCGATTGCTTTGGTTACTTCTGAATTAGCCCTTACAGCCTCTAGACCAACCGTGTTCGTCCTGTGTTTTACTGCCATATCCAAATTTCCAGTCCTCTCGAACACATCATTCAGCATTGAATTAAATGTGAATTCATCTTTAATGGCTGCTTTAGCTATAAGTGAGACCAATACATCTTTCAGCCTGCTTTCCACTTCCGGATACTCCATCATTAACCCGATAATCGGCTTTGATTCTGTTTTCTGTTTCATTTCTTTGCTCTTATTAGTTAAATTTCATAGAATTTATTCATCAGCTTGTTTATCGTATCAATCTTGAATATCATGTCGGTTTTAGATAGATACATTCCTTTGAATGTTTTGACAATGATTGCGTCTTTGTCTTTTGGCTTGTGGTCTGTTAAGAAGTACTGTCGGAAGGCAATCATTTGTTCTTTTGTGTCTGCGTCATATATTTGGGCGATGTATGACTTTGCTTTTATTCCTGACGTGGATATTGATTTCACGAATGTTGATTTCAGTTTAGCTCTGTTCATTTCGTTTTGTTTATGTCCCACACAGTTAAATCAACATTCAATAATTCACACTTTTCGAATTGCTTCTTTAGGAGCTTTTTGAGTTTTCTTGGAATTCGTTTCATTGGATAAAATTTTGATGTGTTATTACTCATCTTTGCATTCTTGACATTGTATAGGACATCTTTCTTTTTGGACTTCATTCCAGTACCTATTACAGTAATATTTTTTCGGTTCTTGTTTTACGTACTCGAACGAATACGAACCAGACCATCCGACACTAATCAAATCAACTTTATCCTTCGTATCAAAAAAAGGACTGTTTTTAACAACCTCCCATATTCTCAAAATTTTACCAGTTTTAAAGCCGAAAACTCTTTCGTGTCTTGGTTTTGGCTTTACTACTGTTTTAGACCTAAAATTAAAATCAGGGAAATGTCCTGTGATAATATCACCTATCAAGTAATCAGATCTAAACAATCTAGATGCATTAATGCCCTTCATTGTTGCATGGTTGTCATAAATGTTTATCACTAAATTACCCTCGTAATATTCGGCCTTTTGCATAGAGTATGATGTTTCGTGTTTATCAACTTTACCCATAAACATGATGACTCTCATATTGACTTTGTCAATAATTACTCTTTCGCAACAATATTGATCTTCCATTTTCTTTTGTTTATTCCCACGACTTAATTTTTTTACATCTTTAATCTAAAATACAAATTCCATTTTTCAGGAATGTGTATCCTCCTAAATCACGAAACCAACCGGTAAACTCTTTATCTCACCAAGAAGGCTGATATTTTATCGTGATTCTTTTAAAAGGTTATCGACTTCTTCGTCTGTGAAATCATGTATTGTTTCATAACCTTTTTTAAGGCCGTATTCAAGCACTTTCTTCGCTTCGGCTTTAGTCATACGTTCGCCCCTGTGTTCTAACGACCTGTAAGCTGTATTAAGCCGATTCAAGCATCCTTTTATGTCTGCGTTCATATCTTGATTTGGTTACGGTTAAATCATTGATTTCAATTATATAATCAGGAAGCCAATGTGTCACGGCTTCACATCTGAATCTTAACCTGTTTTTTACAGATTGAATTTCTGTTATTTCCTTTTTTAAATCAGGTGATGGACGTCTGTCATACTCGGCTTTTAATGCTTTGTACTTTGCTTGAGCTTTGTCAAATTCTACTTTCCTTTCTTTTGCTATAAGGATGTTCTCGTAATATTTATTCCCTTTAAACCTCATTTTGTGTGTTTTTTAGCTTCTCTATCACACCAGTCATTCACCCAACTTCTAGCATCGTTTTTTCCTGTGTGAGCTTTGACGTGCCTGAATTCACAGAAATCTTTAACCATACCGAAATTTCCATTCTGCTTTTTTATGGCTTTTATTTTTCTGTGAATATATCTTCCTATATCAAATTTCGATTTTTCTTTGATATGCAAAATTGCCGGCTTGCAGTCTGTATTTATTATGATTTTAGTAACCCCTTTATTCAGGTCTGAGCCTTTGAACATATACAAGGCGTTCGCTATCGCTTTCATCTCACAGTCTAATGATTTATCAGGGTTTTTAATTTTACCTGATTTCAATATTTTACCATTATTGCAGACTATATAAAAAGCGTATCCACCTTTTTGATTATGGAAATTATAAGATGCGTCGGTGTTTATTGTTACTATCATTATGGTAAAGATGTAATTACCTTTTATTAAAACCTAATTGAATAGAGGCTGTTTTGTTTGAGTTTAAAATTTCCTTTAATAAGTTGTTTTCACCCCAATGAGTTTCGATTATTTTATTTTCCTTATTCACCCACTCCCACTCTAGAGATATAGGGCTTGGATAAATGCCTCTAGAGTATGTCATCTAAAAAGTATTTAACAACCGGCAAACAATTAGAGACTACTTTGTTGCATTCCTGAGGGGTGTTGGATTTTGCAACACCCCTTAATAATTTTAAAAAAGCAGCTTCGACCCTGTCCTGTTTATAAGAAAATTCATCAGTTATATTTTTGATATAAAGCTTCTTTAAGATGTTTTCATCATCTAATAAAGCGGAACATATCTTATTTATGCTTTCCCTTTCTGCAACTATACAATCGAATAAATTATCTGATTTGTTGTGCTTTGCCCAAATACTCTCTGTTAATTCTAACGACTTAGATATTAGTGTCATGTAATGCTGATTTTATTAGTTCGTCTGCGTTTTTTGGGGCTCCTTCTTTCTGGAAAAACTCGCCCAACATTTCTTCCTCTTTTATACATCCCTTTAGAATTCCGTCGTGTTTGTTGGTGTAATTAATGAGCATCATCGCATACAATTCACTCACGGCCTCCATTCCATATTCTCTATCAATTATCCATGTTTTTGAACCCTGATGAAGTCTCACGTAACTACCCCTCTCCCATACTATATGACTTGATATTATAATCATGAGTACATTGGGACACCTGTCAATAATTTACCTCTGCTAAATATCCCCCAACCATTAAAAGCCTCTTTTATTTCTAAATCCTCAACACGACCAAATCTTTCGTAATTATTAACAATATCAAGCACGACACAAGCCTCTTTCGATGCGTGAGGCCTAACACCACGTCCAATCATTTGATAATACAGAGCGAGGCTTAATGTAGGCCGTGACAAAACAATTGTATCAAGCTCAGGGAAATCAAATCCAGTTGTTAACACCCCAACATTCACAACGCATTTAATTTCACCTGATTTAAACCTATTCAAAATATCCTCGCGGTCTTTTGCTTTGGTTTCGCTTGTTACAATAGAACATCCAGTTTTTTCGACGACTACTTTGGCGTCATCTATTGTTTTCATAAAAACTAGAATATGTTTTTGTGAAGTCTGATTTATGAACCTAACTGTAAGTCCATTCACATCAGATAAATTCATAGCTCTTTTCATGCTAGAATCTGAGAATTCTGCTCCTGTTGAGTTTGGCTTTAGCGCATCCTTTCTGAACATTTTATTAACCCTGTAAATTATAGGGGAAAAATATCCATCAGCTGCTAAATCTGAGACTTGAGTTACATAACAGAAATTATGATAGCTTTTTGGGATTTGCCTGTTAAGCATATTCAATTGACTGTAATTTCCTTTAAAACCCGAGTAACTTTTGAGCCTGATTGGCGTTGCTGTAAATCCTAAATTGTTAAGACCTGTTTCATTGAAGAATTTCTGATACATTGTTTCAGAATTTGGGTTAACCAAATGACACTCATCTATAATGCAGTATTTAAAATCCCTGAATAAATGGCTGTGTTTTATGACGCTCCCTATTGTGGCATAGGTGACTTTACTGATCTTTTTTTGGTTTTTAGATGCTGAGAATATACTAGCGTAATTTCCATAAGAAATATATTTCGCGTAATTCTGTTCGAGTAATTCTTTAGACGGTTGAAATATTATAGTCGCTCCATCCAACCGGCTAACAATATCAGCGATTATCAAGCTTTTTCCTCCCCCTGTTGGTATTACAACGACTGAATTTCTGTTCTTAACTGTTGTTAGAAACTTTAATCCTGCATCGCTTGCTTCCTGCTGATATTTCCGTAAAGTGTACTTCATTATTTTAGCGATAAATTCAAGGCTGATTGGCCTGTCATTAGGCAATAGACATTCGCCTGAGTAAAGACATCAGCCTCACAGTATTCTGAAATACTCACAATATCATCTTCTATAAAAAAATCATGAACACTTTTTTCGGCTGTGTGGATTTTGGGGTTTGGAAACCCGAAAACGGCTGCTAATACCTCAAGCGATGTTCCTCCTTTAAAACCACCACATCGCCAAATTTCAAGCGTGTCAAGGATGTGATTCATCTCCCACGGTTTACGTCCGTAAATCTCGAAAAAATGAGGTATTTTGGCGCAAATGATTGTCGCTCTTTTAATAATAAAGGGAATGTCAAATTCCTTTATATTGTGTCCGCTGCAAAATGAAATCCTCGGTGGGAGTTTGCTTAAATCTCTTTCAAATTCTTCTAAGATTTTAAGCTCCTCACCGATGTATGATTTCAGCCTGAGTTCGTTGTTTGAAACCAAACCGACAGAAATGCAAACTACTCTAGAGTACTCAGGCAAAAGACCAATCATCGACCAATCTTCATCATCGTGTCTCTTAGACCATGCCTCAGCGAGTTGGGGTGCTTTAAGCGTCATTTCGATAAAACTTTCCCATAAAGGGACAGTTTCAATATCGAAAAAACATATTTGTTCGGGCTTAATTCCTACTTTTATCATTTTGCTTTTTTAAAGTTTATACAACCAAAATCTCTTCCAAAGAATATTTCTGTTTTCTCAGTCATTACTAATTGAATTGTCATCCAATCGATAACAGGGTAATTAATCAAAGGAAAGGGATATTCGTTTTTTGGCCGTATTACTATTCCTTTGATGTGGTTTTTTGTCTGCGAAATTCTTTGGTTAGATTTTTCGCAAAGACCTTCCATTCCGTCAACCGATTTCCAGTATTTACAATTTCCGCAATTCATTTAAACGGATTTAAACTGGTGATAGTAATAGGAGGATGAGTGTTTCCTCTAACATAGAAATAAATGCATTCTGTTTTCTTAATCTCATTTAATTCTTGTTTGGTTAATTTCCATTTACTAAGAACGACAGGATATTTTCCATCTGTTGTTCTGCAAATTGGCAAATCAAAACAATCTTCATTCTCACCTGCTTTGAGTACATCGTTTTGCTCGGGAAAATTTACTGCTTCCATTTTGATTCAATTATGTTGATTAATCCTAGTTGGTCATAATAGATATCTGTGACAACTTTTCTTAAAACCTTAAAATCAATTTTAGAATCCCTGACAAAATAGTTTCGAGCTGAATCAATAGAATATTTTTTTTCTGGCTTGACTATTTGATAATATCTGAAAGCGATATCACCCATTGTCATTCCTTTAGAAATATGCTTGTTAATATCTGTTACCTTTGACATCTACTTGTTTTAAATTGTAAATTAAAGGTAAAGATTTTATTATTAAAAATCCTTATGAAGTTACGTTTTTAGTGGATTCCTTCCCGTTTGATGGTAAACTTATAACAACCTGAGCGACTTGTTTCTGGCTGTTGTCTTTCTCATAAATACCTGTGTGTTTTCCTAGTTGTTCTAGAGCGTGGGATTTGCTGTGAAACTTGTATTTCCTGTCTATTACTGTAATTCCTGCATCATTATCCCTATGGATCTGACGCTCTGTTATTTCTGAAATAACAGCACTATCCTCAGGCGACATTTCTGATAAGTCTTTCAACCGGCTTGACATTTCACCTGTTTCCTTATTGTATGTTGTTTGCTTGATGTTGCGTGGATTAAAAAATGCAATCTTTGCGAGTTCCTCTATTACCTTATCTCCCGTGACTGAAGTTCTTGCATTTCTTTCGGCCGTTAAGAATTCGATGAAATCTTTTATTTTAGGCTCGTTGATTTTTTTGTGTGAATTTACAGAAGCCGTCGAGTAGTTTGTGGAATATCCTGCTCTGATATATGCTGCTGTCTGATTATAATCTACTATGTATTCATAGCAGAACCTCTTTTCTTGATGGCTTAATTCGTTTTTCATGTTAACGTCTCTTATTAACTAATAAGGCAAATTAAAAGGAAAAATTAAGCCCTGCAAAATTCAGGGCTTTTTATTGTTATACATTCCCGTTTTTACCATAAACAGAACAGCAACACTCTTTCTTAGATTATTATATTAGCTGCTTCATTAAATCTATCCATAGCCCTTTCAAGTGTATCAAAACACTCATCCGTAGAATCTCCAACATACGTAAATCTGAAATAATTGCCCCCCACTTCCACTCCGTTTATATTAAACGTATGAGTGTAAACCTGAGCCGTTTTGGTTTTGAAATAACCACCCATGTTCATTTGTCCTGTTTTTGTTGCTAAAATTGTAGTTGTCATGTTCGTTTCGTTTAAATACAAGGTAAAGATATAATTACCTTTCCTTTATTCCAAACAAAACAGAATATTTCTTTCGAATTAATTCAAAAAAATAACCTCCCCGTGAAGGGAGGCTATAAAACGAAAACGAAAACTAAATTTTTACCCCTGCTTTATCTAGGAGTGCTCTTGTGTACAAATTTATAAAATGTTGCTGAAAGCTCCTTGTGCAATCGTTCATTCCGGTTTGAAAATGTTCGTTTTCCTCAATCAGCATAGCGCAAAACTCGAACAACGATGAATCCTTCATCTTGTGGCTAATCATTATCTCTTTTGCGTCTGTGTTTACACGAGCTAAAGTTGATTTATTTCCAAATTCACCGTAAACGAATTTTAATTCAGGGTGAATGAAATACCCTATATCTTCGAGAATTACAATCGCCTGACTGTTTTTCAATACAAGCTCATCGTCGATTATTTCATAAAACTCATTCGTTTTATCAGCAACTCTCAACGCTCCTATCCCTTTAAAGCTTTGCGTCAAAGCCTTATAAATGTTTTTAGGAACTTCAATTGTATGGCTTAAATCGATGTTGACCATTTTTGAAATGATGTTTTTCTTTGCTTCTGGATGAATTACTTTAGCGTTTCCGATAACAGTTTCCCACGCCTTATTCATTTTATCATAATCCCTCCAGTAAGTCAAATCAACACAGGCCTCAAACAACTCCCCATCGTTTTCGCTGCTTTTATTGATGTTTTCAAGGAAATACTCAATTGTTTTTTCGTCTGATATTTTGAATATTATATCAGAAAAATCGCTTGATAAATTGCCTTTGTACTCGCGCATCTCATTGATTGACGCATTTTTGATGTCGTAGTTGAAAACAGCTTTTGTTCCCTCTTCTTCATGAATCAGAATACCATTTTTGTAAATCTTAAGGTTTCCTGATGTTGGATGCAAAGCGAATTGCTCGTTTTCATACATAGGTATTCTTCCGACAATGAAATAATCTTTCCAATCATTGAACACCCTCATGAAATCAGGTGTCATCTCTATTGCGAAAACTGTTTTGCCGGTGTGGTCTTGATTGTTTAATTCTTGCTCAGAAACAACACCATAAGAAGCACCTCCCTCATCTAAAGCGTTACTATAAAGCTCCCTGACAATCATCCACGGCTTCCACTCTAGACCCATTTTATCGGTTATCGATGTTTTATGGCCGTCAATTGTTATGATTTTGAAAAGAGTTTCGCTGATGGTTTCTTCTTCACAGCCAATTTCAACAGATTTTCCATCTATGTTTACCAAGAAATCTATTTCATTCCTAATCATATAGGCTAAAACATATTTCAGCCCTGTTCCAAACTGACCAATTTTCTTTGATTGGCCTGTTTTGGTTGTTCCTCCCATTAATCCAATCAATCGGATATCAAGAAGTCCTTCGTTTTCAATTTTCAAATAATTTTTCATTTCGCTTTTTCGTTTTGTGTTATAAATCTGTTTAATTCGGGTTTACTAAATGTGAAAATATCATCATGCTTGCCTAAAAACATGATTAAATCTATAACCGTTTTAAACTCGTAAAGAGTGACCCCTCCTTTAGAGCTATCGATTTTAGATGGAACATTGAAAGTCTTTATTACCGGCTGACCCGCAACTATTGCAGGGAAAACCATTAATTTATCAATCATCAAAATAAAGATTTCTGTTCTTTTGGAAATTTATTGTGATACCTGAGAATCGAGATGTGTTCTGCTGATTCCGATTTAATATCAGATAAATATTTCATCTTTATAACAGGCCAATAAACTATGATACCAGAGTGGGTAATTTCTTCTTTCGGGTAAACAATACCCTCAAACTCGAAAGACCTCATTAATTCTGATAAAGTGTTTGAATAAATGCTGTAAGCTGTTAAATCAAAAAACACAAGTAAAACATCATCGCAATTATTTAAAGCCTGCTTAATCTCAAGCTTTGCGATTTGTTCTTTGTTTTTTCCTGTGACGTTTATTCCTTTGATTAAGCTTGGTTTGATGTTTGCGCTTAAAATGTACTTTTTACCGTTAATTGAAACGACTGTTCCCCTTGCTTCGTCTTGCTCTATTTCGTATCCGTTTCGGATTAAAGCTTTTAGACATAATTCTTTGCCGTACTCATGAATCTTGTGATTGTTTTGACCTGACATCTGCTTCTGTGTTTTCGTTTATCATTTTTTCTACGTAAGCGATTTTTTCCTTTATGGTGTATTTTTCACTAAAAAATTTATCACCCATAACCATGAAATTTCCTGTTGTTTTGAGTGTTTCAAGCCTTTCTTTCCATAATACAAGGGCTCTAGATTTATTATAACTAAAGTCCATAATTCCAAACAAGTTTATCGCCTGTATTAACATACAAACAAAGTAATAATATTAAAACCGTATTAACAAGACTTTTAATAAATTTATTTTTAAACATATAGTTTTCTAGTGTTGTACCCCTGTTCATCGTGTATTTGTAGAAATTCCATTCTTTCATCGAAATTCAAATGCTTTGCAAAATTACCATTTTTAAACGATTCCCAATCGTTATGACATTTTCCGCAACTATAAGACCAGTTTCTTGAATCCCATATTAGCTCCGTCTTATGTAATATTTTACACATTCTTTGAGATATTGTGTGGTCATGATGTTCCCACCGGTTAACACCACAACACTCACAGAAAAAAGGTGCTTCTAAATCTGCTTCTTTGTAAGCCTTCGATAATCTGCTTTGTATAATGCTTTGAGAAACTGACGTCCCATTTGATAGGTAATTAGCGATTGACATATTAGCTGTAAAAAAAAGGGCTTAAAAGCCCTTTTAAATTAATCGATGTTTACAATACTCATTATCGGAAAATTTGGCTGACCAAACCTTTTTAACTCATCTTTTAGATAAGTTTCCTTGAGCTCCTCTTGTAGTGTGTAAAGACCCTCAGAGTAAAGAAATATCTTTGTTTCAGCACTTGTGACATCAAGCCCTACTTCAACAGGAAATGATTTCTTTCCATATCCTAGATAAATAGGAAAACTCAGGTTAAAAACAGGCAAGACATTCGCTTCTTGAACTTTGCTTTCCAACAACAGTTTCGAGTTCCCGTCATTCGTGTTTTCATTGTGATATATTTTTATCACTTCTGATTTGAATTTCTGGATAGAAACTAGTGTTTTATTGTAATCTTCTTTTGTGGCAAAAAAGAATGATTTCTTTTGAATGAATTGTCTGAAATCATTTATAGACCACTTTTTGTCGGTGTTTATACCGAACTCGGCTGCAATTGGGTTCAATGATAACTCGCCTGTAATTGAATCTCCTTTTTCATCTTTTTCATTGAGTTCCAAGCAAATTATTCCAGATGAATTATGAACCTTTAAATGACATTCTAGTCCATGATATTTTGCCGTCTTGTGTTCAAGGAAATCGGCTGGAGCTTTTAGAGTTCCTTTAATTACGATTCTTCTTTCGGGAAATACCTCGACAGCTTTCCCTTCTCTGATTATAACCTCGTTACCATCATGATTGATGTTTACTTTAGTTTCCACTTGCTGCTCTTTCGAAATTTACGTGCATTGTTCCAAGTTCCTCAGGTAGTGCTCGACGGCTTGACACTAAATTGCCGTCGATATCATAATACCCTGCCATTTTTGATTCCCTGTCAATTATAACAAAGACCTCACCTTCCATCTCTATACTCCTTGTTCTGATGGCTTTCATGTGTTCTTTGATTTTAGCAGACAAAGGATTTAACCTAGCTTTGAATTCTTCTTTTACTTCTTCAAGCTCTTGCTCTGTTGCGTCCTTCCTGATTACGGTGTTTCCTAGTTCCTTGTAATGGAAGTCAATTTCATCTTCGTTCAATGGCTTTGAGTAGATACTAGTATCTGTCTTTATAGCCATCTCGCGAATAATTTCAGACCTTCTTTCTGAAGGTACGTCTTCAAATAATCTTTGATCCATGTTTAATATATTAAGAGTTAAATAAATCCGATTGTTTTTCTTCTTTTTCAGGCAATAACAGAATATCGAAATCTGATTCTAACCTTTTTGACTGTTCTAAAACACTTTGTCTTCTACTTTTGAAATATTCCTTTTGCATTTCCCTCATTCTTCTTCCTTTAGCAATTATTAAAGCTGCCTTTTTATGAGATTCTTTGAATGCTTCTATGATAATTTCTTCGGCTTGTGTTTTATTTAAGCTGCCTAATTCAAATTCTTTTAGGGTTGTTTTTAATGTATCTGCGAACATTTTTATTATCTATTAATGCAATTTTAATTTCATACTCGTTCTGAACAGCCAATATTTTCATCCTTGATGTTTGTGTCAATACCCCTTTAGTATCGACATATTCTGTTCGATTATGATAATTAACCTTAAAATCTAACAAGTAAGTAAATAATAAAAATCCCTTATTACTAAAAATCTTGTAAGGAACTTGATACTCTACATTTAAAACACGATTATCAATGCTTGATGACTTTCGTAACAAATCCAACGTTCTAGAATATGATGCTTCAAGATTGCTATCATACTTTCTTCCGTTGTATTCTGTTTTTCGATTCTTATACTTGCTTTTCACCATTTATTCCTCTTTTTATAAGGTAGTGAAGCTCTGTTTCGTTTTCTTTTTCGAAGTTTTTTAAAAGGCCGGTTTGCAAAGTAGTCATTCTCTTTGATAAAGCTTCCATGTCTTTTTTCACACGTTCAATTTCTGCCATTAACAAGATATTTCCGATACTTCTTTTTAGTTGTTCGGATTTTTGTGATAGCACCTGATGGAGGTGTAAATAGTTATTCGAAAGATAACTGTATTCCAATAACTGTTCAATTTTTTCTAGTTGTGTCATAATCCATTATTTATCATTTCAATTAAATGCTCTTCTGGAATTTCGTTTGGCTTTGGAATATACATTCCTTTTTCAGAAGCCCAAACAATAATTCTATCTAGATACTCGGTAAAATCTTTCGTCGACATTAATTTGGTTGGTCTAGACAGCTCCTGAACCTTCAAACTAATTTCATTTAAAACTAATAATCCGGCCTGTGTTACTGCCATATTTTTTTCAACATGGAACTCAGTTTTCAGAGCAAATCTATGTTTAAAATACTCATGAAGCTCCTCGGGGTTTATTCCCGTCTCTTTACTTATTACAAATAAAACGACACCCCAATAATATCTATTCTGAGGCATACTGCGATTCTTCCTTTTTGAACAGATGTAAACATTATATTCACCGGATTGCAATACATTCAAAATATAATCAGTAAGTTTTCCAAGTTGGCTCGGAAGGCTTAATGATTTGAAACTCTTACTAACTGCCATAAATACTCATATTAACATTTGATATAAATTGTTGGCAAATTTTAAGTTCTTCATCTGTTGGGATTTGGTCTTTATTTATTTTCGCCCTGCTCGCTACGAGTCGCTCGTGTGTCGCCTTTCTTTTGATGGCCTCTTGCTCATTAGGTGGTAAACAATTAAAAAGGCTGACACGGGCTTGTTTTTGCTTTCTTAGTTCTTCAAGATAACGTTCGTTATCAATACGCTTTTCCTCTTCTTGAAAAAATTTCTTCCTTGCTTCTTCTGCCTGTTGTTCTTGCTGATGTTTTAACCCATCTTCATAAAACTTTTTAGAATTAAATTTACCGTTCTCATTGTATTGAGTATTATCGATTAAATCATGGTCTTTCTGCTTTTGAAGTTGCTTGTTTTGGTTACTGATATAATCTAATTTTTGCAGGCTTGTATCATAAGCAGTTAGAAAATCGATTATAACATCTCCAGTCAAACGGTCATAAACTTTGCCGTATTTTCCGAGCTTTACTTGGTTAAAGCAGTATGCAATTTCTTCGATTCTTAAATGCCAAAATGTTTTCGATATTATAGAAATGACCTGCTCGTAATCATACGTCCCCTCTAGAGTTCTTTTACATTTAAAAAAATTGACTAAATCGTGTAAAAGCAATTTCATGAAATCGACATACTGTTTTTGATTTTGACTTCTAAGTGCTGACACCTGAAGCCCTTCGCTCATTGCAGTATTAAAATCTATTTTGTTCACAAAGAAACTCACGACAGATAGTTTATCAGAAAAAACGTCTTGAGATTGATAACCTTTTGCAAGGCTTTCTTCCTCACGTTTAGATAAGACCTGTAATAGCTGACCTGCTGGTGTCGTTGAATTTATTGATACTGCCTGATTTGCTTTTTCTAATTTCATCTTCAAATACTCTTCTGTAAATATAATGATGTGGTCTTGTGATGTAGTTTGGATCATTGCTTGCAGCATATTCAGGATAATGAACCATGATGTGCTCTTTTTCCTTCTGCGACAGCTTTGAGCCGTCCTTTAATTTTTTCTTTCCAAACCAATATTCTTTCGCTTCTGCTTTACCTGTTTTATGTATAGTTAAAGACCAGAAGTCGTCAAACGTAGGCCAAAAATCAAGGACGTTATCAGTGCTTTCTCTTTTCTTTTTAGATAGGTTATAGAGATTAGTATTATTGGGTAAAGTTTCTTTACTCCCCTCTGGTAAAGTTTCTTTACTCCCCTCTAGTAAAGTTTCTTTACCGAGGGAGTAAAGTTTCTTTACCCCCGATAAAGAACTATACTCAACAAAAGTCACTCTATTAACTTCGTTTACATACCTAATAATCAATCCTGATTCGACTAGTCTTTTTAGGTTGTCTATTATAGTCGGCCTGCTTTTTCCAGTTGCTTTTTCTAAATATCTTAGACCACCGGTGTATCTGCTTTCGCCATCCTGAGAAAAGCCGTGTATAATTGAAAACAAAATCAATTCTGTTCCAGAAAGATTGAGTTTATTAATCATCCAACCTTTAATGACAATGTAATTATCGTCATTCATATTTTTATTGATTTAGCGATGTTTAGATAAGGAATACTGTCTAAACAATAAACAATTATTTCACAATCCTTCATAATACGTGTTCTTTGGAATTATTTCATCAAAATGATTTTTGATTTCTTTTGGCTTGCCTTTATAAAATATCAAGACATTCTGATGTCTCCTTCCAACTTTTCTCCCTGAATTCATTGATTTACCTGCTCTCATTGGCAAAGTTCCGACGCTGTTTAGCAGGATAATATCGTTGTAATAAATAAAACCGGCCTTTTCCATTATCTCAACAGTACGAGGAATAAAAGAAACATAACCTCCATCGCTATCACGTACCTCACTTATAACCAAAGCCGCGAATCTGTTGTTTTTTAAGGCTTTGAAAGATTTATTCATAATATCACCAAACACCTCATAAAATCCTTCTTTATCCATTGTCGAAAGATCTTGAGGGTCATCGCTGTAAACCTCGAGCCATAAATAAGGAGGACAGGTCATTATATAATCAACCGAATTATCAGCGAAATCTTCATTTATATGAACGCTGCTTTTATGGATGTAATTAGGAATGATATCAGTTAGATGTTCGCTTGATTTTACTTTTTCAACATTTGAATCGACCTGCTCTTTTCTGATTTCATATCCAGAGTATTCCCTTTCCAGATAAGCACTAATAAAACCACGTGTCACACTACCTGCAAACGGGTCTAAAACCTTGTGTCCTTTGTTACTAAACCATTTTATTAACAGCTCAGTCAAAGCACTATCAAAGATTGAAACACTTTTTAAGCCTGCTTTAAAGTGGTGCTCATAGTACTCTTCTTTTGTGAGTTTTTTACCAATCTTAGCCTCGATTTTTGCCTTGTTTTTATGGTAGTTGTAATCGTGATCATTAGCATTTTTAAACAAAGTTCCTTCCCTTGTTTCGCCTGTATCTTTTGTCATCAAGTCCCACTTCTTTTTCCGAGCCCTCCATTCGGTTGTCGTTGTATCGATAACACTAAACGGAGCGACAAGAAAAAAATCTGACATTGTTCTCGCTGACTCGACAGTTACTTTGCCGAAAATATCTATTTGGTCACCCATCTGGCTGAATATTTTGAAATTCCTACAATCATTTTCAATCTCTTAACATCTGAACAATGTTTTGACATAAAAGCCATAAGTGTCTCATCCTCTAGATGGCTTAAAATCCTGTTTTCTGTGTACTTTGTGCAAATAACAGCCCCATTCGATTTCACTTCAACTTCATCAAATTTTACTTTTAAGAAATCTGATATTTCATTTTGTTGTTCGGGTTTTAAGTTTGGAACAACGCTGTAAAAAATGAAAAAGTCGTAATTTTTCTTCTGAGCCTGAGTAAGATGTTTTTCTTGAACTATTTCAAAGCCCAAATTAATTAATCTCGCCTTGCAGCTTTTAACATCTTCATCGGTGAACCTTGCAGGCATTTTAATTCCTGCTGTCGCATCAGAGCCAACAGCAAAAACAACATCAGAACCGTAATATCTACTCAGTAAAGAGATTATATCTTCTTTGCTGTGTCTTGAAAGAATAGTTTCCATAATTTTTTACCTTTTAATTATAAAGCAATATACATATTTTTAAATAAAAACTTTATTTATTTTTATTTAAAAAGGTAAATCATCAGCTTCATCTTCTGTTGAAGTTGCTGCCTGCGTTGCTGCTTGATATCCTTCGTATCCCTCCGTTGGTGGTGGTGGTGGATTGTTGCTAGAACCCGATTTAGAACCAATTAACTCAAGCGATTCAACGATTACTTCAGTTGTCCATCTTGTGATTCCGTCTTTTTCCCAACTTCTATGTTCCGTTCGGCCTGATAGGTAAATTTTATCGCCTTTTTTGACATACTTTTCAATCACATCAGCATATCCTCCCCACGCGACAATATTATGCCATGTCGTTTTCTCTTTCTTTTCGCCTGTGGCCTTATCTTTCCATCGTTGCTGAGTTGCAACACTGAAAGTCACCACTTTGTTTCCTCCCTCAAGTGTTCTAACTTCGGGTTCTTTGCCTACGTTTCCGAGTAATTTTTGTTCGTTCATTTCGTTTCTATTAATAGTATTTTACAAAGCTTTTTAATTTTTGGGGTTAGATAAACCCTTTCTTTATTGTGTTTCTCTCCACCCCGTTTTCCGTTTATGACATTGCTTATCCAAGACAATGAAAACTCAGGATATCGCTCATGGAATGACGTTGCGTTTTTGAAATTAGAGTATATTTTAACTCTAATCAAATCGCTTAACTCAGGCGTCAATTCCCTTCCCTTTATTGGCTTGTTTTCGGTTTTTTTGATTAAATCGTGTAAATCATCGATGTTACTTTCGTTTTTCAATGAGTTATGAAAATCAATTGTATCCCTTCCAATAAGCCGAGCGAACCGGCTTATACTGCCATATTTATCCCGTATGACTTTTTTTAATTCAGTGCTATTCATGAGCTTTCAGTGTTTTGATTTTATCGTCCGTGATTATTCCTAATCTTTTAATTTCTTCGATTCCACCGTTAAGGTAATAATTCTTTAATATCTCAAGATTATCAGAACCCATATTTGCGATGAGGTTAACGACAGGAAATTTGTTCTTGCTTTCAGGTTTTTGGCTTATTACTTTTTCAACAACTAAATCGAAAGGAATATTAATGATAGTTCCTGCCATTTTTTGAACGCTGTCAAATGTGTCTCTGATTTGAGGAATACTGCTTTTATCGCCTTTTGTTGTAAATTCAAACATTCCGAAAACCCCTTTAATAGCAGGTATTATGAACCTAATGGTCAGGATTACTTCCCATTTACCAGATG
Source organism: uncultured Roseivirgaceae bacterium (assembly GCA_964351175.1). GTDB lineage: Bacteria > Bacteroidota > Bacteroidia > Cytophagales > Cyclobacteriaceae > Fulvivirga. Next base: position 44,041 of record CAYGNU010000001.1, read on the forward strand.
ATTTCATTTTATCTCGGTCTTTTACAGCATCTACAAGGCTGTAATCTTTTCCGTCCCAAAGATACCAACCCGTTTCATCTCCTTTACCTGTTAATCTACCTTGAGAATCCCTGCACTCCCATCTTTCATCGCAACTATCAGTAAATTCATCGCTGACAAAAACTATTTGAATTTTTTTAGGTGTCTCACCGTATGCATCTTCAAAGAATTTTTGATACTTACTATCACATCGAAAATAATCAAGACTCACGGGGTATTCTTTTCCGTTGGCGTTTCTTCTTTTCTCCCCGACCTTTATTTTACCGATACGGGGCAATTTCAGCCCCGTGTCAGTAATATCTCTTTTAATCCGCCCTGTTAGCTTTCTCATTTTTGTTTTTGATAAATTGGCTTAATTCTATTTTATCGTAAAACTGCTCAATCCCATTTTCATCGGTTATAGCATCCAAATCAATGATCCCCTCTCCGATAGTTAGAATTCTGTTCATTCTTTTTGACATCTCAATTTTACCAATTGCAGCCAAAAAAGGAAGCTTTTGAATATTTACTGAGTTTGTTTGGTCTTTAAGATGAAAGGTTGGTTCTGTCTTCCAATCAGTAGGCGAGAAATTGTACATCGCATCAACATGAACACCGAATGTTTCTTTTATCATTTTTGTGTATGCTGCCAACTGGATCTCGTGCTCTTCATAAAAGCCTTTTTTTCCTGATTTATAATCAACGACGGCTCTTATTGTTACCCAATCTTTCGAAAGTTTTGGGTCGCCTATTTTACCATATTTCGAATTCGATTTATATGTTTCACCGTGATATCCTTCTTGTAAAACTTGCATCTCGCAATATAAATCAATCGCTCCGGCTGTATCATACTCATCATCACACAATACCACCTCAATAGCTAGAGGCTTGACTTTATGGGTGTGTACAAAAGAAACAAACGACAGGAAGTCTTTTTTTATCTCGTTGCTCCAAGATTCGAAAAGCGACATATTTACGTTTTCATCTTGCATATAAACGGACAACTCTTCAATCATTGCAGACAAATCGATTTTCCTGTTTATCAAGAGATTTGTGAATTGTGTGTGCATGAAAGTTCCATATAATGCTCGTTCTCTTGCATAAGCTTGAGATTCTTCTTTCCCCATACTTATCATCCAATCGATTAGACCTTGACCTGTCGGGGTTGTTGAAGAAATCATATTCGTGACACTCATGTAGAATTTAATTTCCCCATCTATTTCACGATAATAAAATCGGCCTCCTTGATGATTGTTTAGCCGGTAAAGCTGATAATTAGGTGTTACTAAAGCATCCTCATCGAAATAAAGGGCTTTGCATTCTTCTAATGTTAATTTTTCCATTTTGCTTGCTTTTTTAGTGTTAAAGCTAAATTAAACAAAATAGCTAACATTATAATAATGTTAGCTATTTATTTTTTAATAAAGTTGTAATAAAAATTAGTTTCTTAAAACCTGAGCTTCTATTGTTTCAAAAACTCTTGCATCCATTTTCCTTCTTTCCTCTATTGACTTACTATTTACTTCGTTGTCAAAAATAAGCGAATTTATGGCGTTATAAACCAACCACTCGTTCGGTTCTGTTTTTAAAAGTTTGGCCTCATAGTTAACCAAACCCTCAGCAACAGAAACAAGCTTCTTATCAAAAACACCTGTCACGCTAATAACCTCGAGGATTCTTTCGTTAAGTTTTTCAACTTTAGTATCGAAAAGAACTTCATATTTTTTGGAGGCTGTTTTAAATACATCTCCATCTAAAAGCTCTTTCATAAATATTTTGAAATCAGAAAAGCTTTTTTGCATATTTTCAAAACTGTGTTTCCTTGAAATACTCACAGAAGAATAACCGGCTTTTTTCAGCTCTTTTTCGCTTATTGGCATGGTTAACCCGTTTGAGCAAACCAAACGATGAAACCCTAACTCCATTTTGAATTTTAAGCTGCTGTCGTAGCTGTGTTCTACGTGTATTTGAGGCACTATTTTATCAGTACCTCCACCAATGGTCAACCCTTCTAAATTAAGGTTGTAGTCAGCATAGAAACGGGTGAAATTTCTGTGTGAGTAACAGGCTGTGAACTCAACACCCATATCATTCAACATATTTTCTATCTCAGGAAATACAAGCTTGTTATTTATAAGCTCGTAATTCTGTGAGCAAAGGTTCAATAAATGAGGAACCCCATCTATTTCGCCTATCACAACAGCGTTTCTTCCTGCTGTTCCACCGTAACCGATTTCAGTTGTTGATTTCTTTTCAACGTCAAATAAAATTGTTTCAATTTTGCACATGATTTTTTAGTTTTGTTTCGTTCAGTAAAAGTAATATTAATTATTAATTATACAATATATTCAGCAAAATATTTCTTTAATTATTTTTATTTTAAACTATAAGGAATAAAAAAAGCCTGTTTTTAGCAGGCTTTTAATGATTTTAAGGCTAAAGAAATTATTTCCAAATGTAATCTCTTCCGTTAATTTCTTTGAATTTGGCCTTCATACTTGAAATAGTTGGGTAACTAACATCGCATCCAACAATTTCAGCGATTTCCTTTGGCTTCATGCCTTGTGACATAAAATGCAAAACTCTTTCTTTTTTGGAAACTGTTTTCCCTTCTTTGCTGATTTTTTTCAAATCAACCGGCTCTCCACATTTGTAATCAAAACCCTCAGGAGTCAAAGCTGTTGTATTCATATCCTCAGAACAAACACCAATCAAGACCAAACCCAAATCGCTCAAGGCGTTCAAAGCTGCTTTAATTTGTGGTTGTGTTTTACCAACAAAATCAGATATTTCAGTGGTTGTTCTGCAATCAGGAGTTTCTCCTTTTACCGTGTTCTTTTGAAGGAAATCAAGAATCGCCTCACCTAATACAGTCGCTTTGACTTGTGGTGTTTCAACGGCCTTTTCTTCTTTTGCTTCTTCGGGGATAATTTCTGCCGATGGCTCCTCTTTTTTTGGTGCTTCTTCAGTCATTTCTTTTTCAGCGATAATTTCTGATTTTTTTACTGTGTGGATTACTTTTTTCTTTCCACCCGACTCAACCTTTACAGAATCCCCGTCTTCCTCGATTACTGTTCCTGTGATTTTTGAACCTGCGAACATGAAACTGACTGTTTCACTTTTATCATCGCTTAAAGGCTTAACGGCTGTTATCAGATACCAAAGAGGTTTTCCTCCTTCTTCGTTTTGAACCTGAACTTTTGTTTCAGAGCCTTTATCAGCTCCTACTCTTGTGACAGTACCGTCAAAACTTAATCCCGCGAATTTTACGTGTACTTTACTTCCTGCTTCTAAATTTGTCATGATTTAATTATTTTGTTTCGTTCAGTAAAAGTATAAACTCTAATTGAATAAAACAAAACAATTAAAAAATATATTATTAATTTCTGTAATTAATTTCGCTAAAATTAGGGTCGTAGAATTCGATTGTCCCTTTCTGAACGCTGTTTCTTTGGTTTGTCTCTATTTTCCAAGCTGTTTTCACCGTCAATGACTGTCCATTAATAATAATATCGTCATGGCCTGATAAAGCCAACATCATGTCGTTTATTTCATCGTCAAAATAATATCCCTCTAGAGTTATTGTTTTGGCTGCTTCAAACTTTTGATTTCTTATAACTCCAGATGATTGCTCTTTTGTGTTCTTTATAGAAACTTCAGGTTGTTGTTCTATAAGATTCATTTCTAGAAATAAAGTGTTGTAATTGTTAACGACTGAGTAATTGAAATTAAATATGTTGGTGCTATTCCTGAATGACAACATCACAAAGTTTTCAATTTCATCTGATGTTATTACCCTGATGCAATTAGATACATATTTTACCTCTAGAGTGTCGCTGTTGTAAATAGCGAAGTAATACTCACCGGCTGCAAGGCTTTCAGATATGGTAAAAGCACAATAATATCTATAATCAGTTCCGCTGATAATGTCTTTAGTCAGAACTCCAATAGATGCATCAACTTCGGTTCCTCCTTTGAAAACAGAAATTACCCAATCATCAAAATCAGCATCACTAAGAAGTTCATCCAGATTTGCATAAAAGAAATGCTCGTATCCCCTGAGGTAACAAATACGAGTTTCCTTATCGTTCTTTCTGTAATTGTTTGGTATCTTATAAATAAAAGCCATTAGTAAATATTATTAAAACCTCCGTTTGAATCAATTATTGGAATATTAGCTGCTTGAAGTTGAAACATATTTGCCCCCTGATTAATCAAGCCAACAAAGTAATCAAACTCCCCAACACCTCCAACGAGCTTCCCATTTGTCGCCAATGAAGAGTAGAATCCATCATCGTAAACATCAGTCACATGATTTCCATTAACATCAAAGTGACGGACTACTATATTAAGTCTGAACTGTTTCTTTATCTGGTCTATCGACATTCCATAAACAAAGACTTTTCTCTTAATTGTTGGATCGCTTGGAAAGTCTGAAATATCAATTTCAGGAGTTATGTCGCTTGGAACTATCCTGTCGATAAAGTCATTCTTCCAAAAGTAAGAAACATCCACTCCCCAAGAACTGAGCCTGTTAAAGCTGTTTTCTAAAGTGTCAATTATCCACCTGTAATTAGTGAATTTTGTGACTGTTTCCGTTGCTTGTTCGTTCTGAACACAATCAATGATTTTATTCAGATTATAAATCACTCGATATTCCATTTTATTTATAGTTTAAATTCCACCTCCATCAGTAATAGGCCAACCATCAGTAATTAAAGATGATCTTGCTGCTCCTGCTGTTGCAATAGTATAATTTCCGCTTCCACCGTGAAAAGGAACACTTGAATTATGAATATTAGCTTCCCATCCGTTATATATTGAGTCAAGATTTGCTGCGTTCAATGTTATACCTGAAAACATATTTGTTGCGTTTGTTAGGTTTTGAATGTCCCAACTTCCTAAATCCTGCTCAAAGGCGTGAGCATTCCTAAACATTGAACTCATATTGGTTACTGAGCTAACATCCCATCCGCTGATGTTTTG
>CAYGNU010000002.1:0-28620 GCA_964351175.1 uncultured Roseivirgaceae bacterium
TTAATAATCTCTTTTAGTATGTTTGAATTTATTCTAGCCAATAAATTATTCTATGCTAAAAGCAACAGGTTTGACCAAAACCTATGGTGAGTTAAAGGTCTTGAAGGGGATAGATCTTGAAGTAACTAAGAATGAAATAATCTCTATAGTGGGGGCCTCAGGCGCAGGAAAGAGTACGCTGCTTCATATCTTGGGTACACTTGATAATCCTGATAGCGGTACGGTGATGTTTGATGACGTTGATGTAGTAAAGCTATCGCAATCTGCAAGAGGTAAGTTTAGGAACAAAAATATAGGTTTCATTTTTCAATTTCATAATTTATTTCCTGAGTTCACAGCACTAGAGAATGTTTGTATTCCTGGTTATATCAGTAATACTGATAGAGTGAATATTGAAAAAAGAGCTGAAGAGTTGTTGAATCGCTTAGGGCTGAAAGATAGGCAAGATCATAAGCCTTCTCAGCTATCAGGAGGGGAGCAGCAGAGAGTAGCAGTTGCGAGGGCTTTAATTAACAATCCGGCTATTGTTTTTGCCGATGAACCTAGTGGCAACCTCGATTCGGCCAATGCCCGAGAGTTGCATGATTTATTCTTTAAATTAAGAGATGAATTTGGTCAAACATTTGTTATTGTGACGCACAATGAAGAGCTGGCAGAAATGGCAGATCGAAAAGTTGAAATGAAGGATGGAGTGATTGTTTAATTACTTTTATTAACCTGCTTGATCATTTCTTCAATGTGCTTTTCGTACCCAAAAAGATTGTCATAAACACCTACTATCGTATGGTCAGCATCTAGTAAATAAGTGACTCTTTTTGAAATACCCACAAATGGTATAAATGCATCATATAGTTTTGAAACCTTACTGCTTCTATCTGATAATAACTCAAAGGGTAAGCGATGTTTGGCTTTGAACTTCAGGTGTTTCTCAACACTATCGGTGCTTATTCCAAATACCTTGATATTGGCGTTCTTGAAAAAATCAAAATTATCTCTAAATGAACAGGCCTCTTTGGTACACCCAGGTGTAAAGTCAAGAGGGTAGAAGTATATCAGTAAAGGTTCATTGATATAATCAGATAGTTTGAAATCAGATCCATTAGTAGATGGTAATTTGAATTCCGGAGCTTTGGAGCCTTTTGATAGAGCCATTAATGAGTTAGTATTTCTGTTAGTTCTTCAGCCGTTACATGACCATTACCATTAACCTCTTTAAGAAGTAAAGGTTTAATTTCATTAATGAGTACAGGATCATATTTTGCTGCAACTCGGATATAATTTCTGGTAAAACCATGCATCATACCGTCCTCAATGTCCTCTTCAAAAAGCACTTCTTGAGTTGTGTTTAAATGTTGCTCGTAAAAATATCTTCTCTTCTTTTCTGATAATGAACGAAGCATTTTTGATCTCTTATTTCTCTCTTTCATTGGAACAACCGAGTCCATTTCTGCTGCAGGAGTATTAGCGCGCTCCGAATAGGTAAAAACGTGCAGGTAGGAAATATCCAATTCATTTAAGAAACTATAGGTCTTAAGAAATTCTTCCTCAGTCTCTCCTGGAAATCCAACAATAACATCAACACCAATACAGCAATGAGGCATCAGTGATTTTATCTTTTCAACCCTTGCCAGATAAAGCTCAGAAAGGTAACGCCTCTTCATTTCCTTTAGTATTTTATCAGAGCCAGACTGAAGGGGTATATGAAAATGTGGAACGAATTTATTTGATCCTGCTACAAACTCAATAATCTCATCAGTCAATAGATTAGGCTCTATGGAGGAAATTCTTATTCTCTCTAGCCCATTAATTTTATCTAAGGCTTTTGCTAAATCTATAAACCTATCTTCACGCTTGCCATCTCTAATTCCAAAGTCTCCAGTGTTAACACCAGTAAGAACAATTTCCTTAACACCGGACGCAACTATTTCTTCAGCCTGTTTTACTATGTTTTCTATAGTATTACTTCTGCTTTTACCGCGCGCCAAAGGAATTGTACAGAAAGTACAGCTGTAATCACAGCCATCTTGAACTTTGAGAAATGTCCTAGTGCGGTCGTTAATTGAAAATGCATTATTGAAACTAGTAGCGGCCTCTATTTCTGATGCCAGTACTTTAGGCTGTTCTGGCCTTACGAAACCATCGAGCAAATCTATAAGCTGAAATTTCTCCGCTGCACCGAGAACGGCATCTACGCCTGGGATTTCTGATATCTCTTTAGGCTTAAGTTGTGCATAGCAGCCAATAATAGCTACATAAGCATTACTGGATATTTTTCGCGCCTCCCTTACTATTTTCTTACACTTCTTGTCTGCATTTTCAGTAACCGAGCAAGTATTGATTATAAATATGTCAGGGGTCTCGGTAAACTCAACTTTTTTGTATCCCTTTTCCTCAAACAGTCTTGAGATAGAAGAGGTTTCGGAGAAGTTTAACTTACAGCCTAATGTGTAGAACGCAACTTTTTTCATAGCAAGTTGCAAAATTAGACAATTAATGCTTTAAGAGGAAACCAATTGATTTTATAACCGCTATTTAAATGATTCCTTGGATTATATTTTTAACTACAGTTTTAAATCAGATTCTATTTTATTCAATAGATTATCCAGTTCGTTATTTTTTGAATTATAATCTTCCGCTTTATCAAGTTTAGTATTGGCACTTAGATAAAATTTGATTTTAGGTTCCGTACCAGAAGGACGGGCAGAAATTTTATAACCATCTTCAGTGATAAACTGCAGCACATTGGAGTTTGGAAAGTCAATTGTTCTTTTCCCCCCAGTATTCAGGTCTTTGGAAATGCTATTTTGATAATCTATCAGTTCTGTAACCTTAGATCCCGCAAATTGAGAAGGAGGATTGTTTCTGAAACCAGTCATCATTAATGAAATTTCCTGTTCTCCTTGCATACCCTTTTTTGTTATGGAAATTAATTTTTCTTTATAAAAACCGAACTTGACATACATTTCAAGCATCATTTCATACAGAGACATGTCATTGAATGCAGCATAGGCACACATTTCTGCAATCATAGCACAAGAGGAAATAGCATCTTTATCTCTCACAAAATCACCGATAAGATAGCCGTAGCTTTCTTCACCACCAATAATGAATTGTTCTTTACCCTTTAGTTGTTTGATCAGATCAGCAATAAATTTAAATCCAGTCAATGTATCATAACACTTCACCTTATAATGTGCAGCGATATCATTTATAAGCCCAGTAGTAACAATGGTCTTGATTACACACTCATTGCCTTTATATAAACCAAGCTCTTGCCATCTTCTAAGAACATAATAGACTAATAGACTGCCAGTCTGATTACCGTTGAGTAGCGTGTAACCTCCATTTGGATCCTTAATAGCAATACCAACTCTATCAGCATCAGGATCTGTGGCTAAAACTAATTCAGCATCAAGCTCAGTTGCCTTATCTATGGCCAATTTTAATGCTTCTCTTTCTTCAGGGTTTGGATAAACCACAGTAGGGAAGTCGCCATTTGGAGTGCTTTGTGACTCAACAACGTGCACATTAGTAAAACCAATATTTTTAAGACAATCGGGCACTAATTTATAACCTGTACCGTGTATAGGGGAATAAACAATATTTAGATCATGCTTTGCTTTTATCGCTTCAGGTGATAATGATATTTTCTTTATCTCTTCTAGATATTTATCGTCAATTTCTTTTCCTATGTTTTCGATTAAATCAGGATTGCTATTGAAATTGACCTCACCTGGCCCGTTGATAGCCTTTACTTCTGTGATGACATTTTTATCATGTGGCGCTATTAACTGTGCACCATCATTCCAATAGGCTTTGTATCCATTATATTCCTTTGGATTGTGTGATGCTGTTAAGACAACACCACTATGGCAATTAAGCTCCCTTATGGTGAATGATAATTCAGGAGTAGGTCTTAAAGATTCAAACAAATAAACCTTGAAATCATTGGCTGAAAAGACATCTGCGACTATCTGAGCAAATGTTTGACTGTTGTTTCTACTATCGCAGGCTATGGCTACTTTAATTTGCTCATCAGGGAAACTCTTTTTCAAGTAATTGGCAAGACCTTGTGTAGCCATACCAATGGTATATTTATTGATCCGATTAGAACCTACACCCATGATGCCCCTTAAGCCACCTGTACCAAATTCTAAGTCTTTATAAAAGGCTTCTGTTAAGGCTTCTTTATCCTTTTTTAAGGCCTCTATTTCCGCTTGGGTTTCAGAGTCAATGCCACTACTAATCCACTGATCACCTACTTGAAAAACGTCTCTTGTCATCGCTTATAAAGTACCTCTTAATTCTTGTTCTCTTTCTATTGCTTCAAAGAGAGCTTTAAAATTTCCTTTTCCAAAGGACTTGGCGCCTTTTCTTTGAATGATCTCATAAAATAGGGTAGGCCTATCTTGGACTGGTTTTGTGAAAATCTGTAGTAGATAACCTTCATCGTCTCTATCAACAAGAATGTTCAAATTCTTAAGAGGTTCTAAGTCCTCATCAATTTCACCTACTCTGTCAAGCAGATCATCATAGTATGTTTCAGGAACTACTAGAAAATCTACACCTCTTCTTCTGAGTTCTGAGACTGTTTCAACTATGTCATCTGTAGCAATGGCAATATGTTGAACTCCGGCACCTTTATAGAAATCAATATATTCCTCTATCTGAGATTTCTTTTTGCCTTCAGCTGGCTCGTTGATTGGAAACTTAATATAACCGTTTCCATTAGAGACCACTTTAGACATTAAAGCTGTATATTCTGTACTTATATCATTGTCATCAAAAGTTATGAGAAGTTTAAATCCCATTACATTCTCATAGAATTCAACCCACTTATTCATTTCTCCCCATCCTACATTACCAACGCAGTGGTCGACATATTTTAATCCTATTGGTTTAACTTCTAATTCGCTCGACTTAGGTTCAAAGCCTGGTAGGAAAGTACCCGTATAATTTTTACGCTCCACAAAAGTGTGAATAGTATCGCCATAGGTTTTGATAGCTGAAACAACCACTTCACCATTGCTATCACTTATTACTTTTGGCTCAAAAGCAACTTCTGCCCCTCTCTTGGTTGTTTCCTCAAAAGCGCTTCTTGCATCATCAACCCATAATGCCAGTACCTTTACGCCATCACCATGTTTTCTAACGTGGTCATTAATTTCTGAATCAGGAATTAATGACGATGTTAAAACAAGCCTGATTTTATCTTGAATCAGAACATAACTAACCCTATCCCTAATCCCTGTTTCAGGCCCTGCATAAGCTATCAATTTATAACCAAATGCATTTTGGTAATATAAGGCAGACTGTTTAGCATTGCCAACATAGAATTCAATATGATCTGTACCTTTTAATGGGAGAAAATCGTCTTGCATATCATTATTGATTTTAAATGGTCAAAAATAATGTTTAGGCTTCCGATAAAAAATTATTTCCTTGTATAATATTAATTTCAATCCTTTATTTTGCGAACACAAACTTGAAATTATAGACTCACTGTAAGATTATTAATTGTCATGAACATAGATAAACTCAACTTAGACATCATAGCTATATTAGATAATAAAATAGCGCTGTCAATCATTGATTACAGCAGCCCTGATTATGATGATTTGGAGGAAGCCCTTCATGCAAAGGAGGATGCTTTAATGCAGGAATATGGTTCTTACCTTGAAGAGGCACTACATGAAGTTCATGATGAGTTTTGTCCTGATACCGATGTATTATTACCTATAGCTTACTTACCAAGAGCAGCAAAGAAGGAAGGAAATGATTATATTGTAACTCTCGCGGATGGGGTTTATGTAGAAGTTGATGATTATGCTTCTGAAGAAACTAAATTAGTTATACTTCCTAATCCTACTAGGATCGAGCTAATGGTTGATGCTTCTCAGCGAGAAGTAGTTTGGAAGGCTGAGTAAAACTGAGTTTAGTAACCCAGTTTTTCCCTAACCCGACCTAATACCTCTCGAGCGATTTTTCTTGCTTTTTCTTCTCCTTCTTTTAGTTTGGAATCGATAGCAGCTGGATTATTCATGTATTCATTGAATGCAATTCTTTCAGCTCTGAATTTATCTATGATTAAGTCATAAAGTGCCTGTTTTGCATGACCATATCCGTAATTACCACCAGTATAATTCTTCCTCATTTGTTGCACTTGCTCGTCAGTACCTAACAATTGATAAATCTTGAATACATTACAGGTATCAGGATCCTTTGGTTCTTCAAGAGGAGTGCTGTCAGTAATGATAGACATCACCTGTTTTCTCAGAGGTTTATCTGCTAAGAAAATATCAATTATGTTACCATAAGATTTGCTCATTTTCTGCCCATCTGTACCGGGTATGGTCATTACAGCCTCATCAATTTTTGGCTCAGGTAATACGAAAGTATCACCATATTGATGATTGAATGAACTAGCGATATCTTTTGTCATCTCTAGATGTTGCTTCTGATCTTTGCCAACCGGAACAAAATCAGCATCATACATAATAATGTCAGCTGCCATCAAAACAGGATAAGTAAATAGGCCAGCATTCACATCAGCAAGTTTATCTGACTTTTCCTTAAAAGAATGTGCATTGGCCAGCATTGGAAATGGGGTAAAGCAGTTTAAATACCATGTTAACTCACATACTTCAGGAATTTTTGATTGCCTGTAGAATAGGTTTTTGCTTGTATCAAACCCGCAGGCTAACCATGCAGCAGCAGTGGCGTTAATATTATTTCTACGCTGTTCAGCATCCTTTATTGTTGTAAGTGAATGTAAGTCAGCTATAAAAAAAAGACACTCATTCTTCTCATCCTTTGATAGCTCAATGGCTGGAAGTATAGCACCTAATAAATTTCCCAAATGTGCACGCCCGCTGCTCTGTATTCCTGTAAGTATTCTTGCCATGTTTGTGATTTTGTGCAAATAAAGTGAATTACTCTTAAATAGAAGTAGTTTAAATCCGTTAAAGGATTGTTAATTGTCCTAATACATTTAGGATTAAACTTTGCTTTCAATACTTTTGAGCTAATATGTTGATAAATATGAGATATCTGATTTTTGCTTTAATAGTATTTTGTTCCACAGCATCGGCACTACAAGCACAACAGGTTGAACCAATTTCTTTCTCAGAAAAGTCTTTTGATTTTGGTACAGTAAAAGAAGTTGATGGTCCTATTACACATGAGTTCGCATTTACAAACAATGGTGTAGAACCAATTCAAATCTTAAATGTAAAAGCTTCTTGCGGTTGTACTACACCAGCCTGGACCAGAGATTCTATAGCCCCAGGCAATACAGGGTATATTCAGGCTCAATATAATCCGCGAAATAGACCCGGTGTATTTAATAAAAGCCTGACGATTACAACTTCAATAGGTGAGACATTTAGATTATATATTAGAGGCGAAGTTGAACCAAAGTTGTTAACTATTGAAGAGAAATTAAGAACTGAAATGGGTGGTATTAGAATGAAATATCCGTCTGTTAATCTTGGTAAAGTTTATTTGAATAAACCAGCCAAGACTGAGAAGTTCGATATATACAATCAAACAGATAATGATATCATATTCTCTGAAGATTATATTTCTCCCAGCCATATTCAAATTTCATTTGAACCAAGAACACTTCCAGCAAAATCATCAGGATTTCTTGTTGTGACGTATGATGCATCAGTTAAAAATGACTATGGGTTTATGAACGACAGAATATCATTTCAGACCAATGAGCCTGAGGATAAACAGAAGGAATTAACTGTTTATGCAACTATAGAGGACTATTTTGAGCCGATGGGTACTGAAGAACTGTCAGAAGCACCTAAACTTCAAATTGATAATGCTGTTTATGACTATGGAAGAGTTAGCCAGGAAAAGGAATCTAAACACCTGTTTGTTATAAAAAATACTGGTAAAAGTGATTTAATAATAAAGAAGATAAGTCCTAATTGCACTTGTGTAACAGGAGTGCTGTCTAATATGACAATTAAACCAGGAGAAGAAACTAACCTTGAGGTGACTTTTAATTCTCTGGGCAGACGAGGTAATCAGCAGAAGTCGATTACCATTTATTCTAATGATCCGAAGCAAGCAGCACAGCGGATTACCATAAAGGCTTATGTCGAAGAAAATTAGTTAGACTTTCCTTACTTTTTCTTTGCCCTCGTAAGGCACACTTTCAAGCAGATGGTGAATAACCTTCACTCTGGCGACCGTTTTTTTATTGGCTTCAATAATAATCCAGGGATTAAGTTCAGTGTTTGTTTCTTTGAACATGCGTTCTTTATATTCAGTATAAACATCCCACAGGCCTTGTGCTTTTCTGTCTACCGCAGACATTTTCCACATTTTTAAAGGGTTATTTTTTATGTCTTCAAATCGTTTGGCTTGCTCTTCTTTGGTTATGGAAAAATAGTATTTTAACAGAATGATTCCATCATTGACTAACATGGTTTCAAAGTGGTTAACCTCACTCATAAAACGCTCATATTCTTCCTGCGTGCAAAATTCGTTGACGGGTTCAACAACGGCTCTGTTATACCAACTCCTGTCAAAAAAAACCATATGTCCAGGGTTGGGTAAATTTTTAGAATAGCGCTGGAAATACCATTGTCCTTTTTCTTGATTGGTGGGCTTCGGTAGCGCCAATACTTGATAGTGTCGGGGATTCAAATGGTGAGTTATCCTGCGTATAGCGCCACCTTTTCCTGCAGCATCCCTTCCTTCAAAAAGTATACAGATTCTTTTCTTCTCCTTTATTACCCAAGTCTGAAGTTTGATGAGTTCTACTTGCAGGTTCTCCAGTTGTTTCTCATACCTCATAAATCTTAAGGCCTTTTCAGGTTGGATATTATCACCCTGACTGCTCATTATTTCCAAAGCGTCTGTTGAGTTAAGCATTTTCAACTCTTTTTCGGTATATTTTTTATCAGGATTTGCCATTAGTCTAGATTATAGATGGAACGATGAAAACGCATGGCAACATTAGGATCAGGAAGAACTCGTGTGGTTGCCTCTTTCTTGCCTTCATATTCAAAGTTTGATAGCAAATGGCGTATACTTTCTAAACGAGCAACTCTTTTGTCATTTGTTTTTATGATAGTCCACGGACTAAATGAGGTGTGAGTTCTTGCGAACATTTGCTCTTTATAGTAAGTGTATTTCTCCCACAATAGTTGACCTTTCTCATCAACAGGACTAAGCTTCCAACGCTTTAAAGGATTGGCTCTTCTTTTTGAAAAACGTTTTGCTTGTTCGTCTTTATCAATTGAAAACCAGAATTTTATTAGGTGAACACCATCCTCAAAAAGCATATGTTCAAATTCCGATACTTGCCGCATAAACTGCTGATATTGCTCTTCATTACAAAAACCCATTACAGGTTCAACCACCGCTCTATTGTACCAACTTCTATCAAAAAAGACAATTTCGCCCATATTTGGAAGTACACCTATGTACCTACGAAAGTACCATTGGCCCATTTCAAGATCGGTAGGCCTTGAAAGAGCAACTACACGCATGGTACGTGGGTTTAGGTGTTCAGAGAATCTTTTAATAGCTCCTCCTTTTCCAGCGGCATCACGACCTTCAAATATGACAGCGACCCTTTTATTATTCTCCTTAACCCAGTGCTGAAGTTTTACCATCTGTACCTGCAATTCATTTAATTGAGTTGCGTAGTTATAGTTTTTAAAAGCCTTGTCCAGTGATCCACCTTTTTCGGAAAACACCTGTTCAAGGTCACTTCTGGACTTAATTGATGGAAGATTTGTATTGTTCAATATGAGGCCGCTACCTACTTCTGAAGTTTGCATGTTCAATTTTTTTGGTAGTTCAATTAAATAGTTTTTATCGATCTTGTGGGATTCGTTTATAAACCGTTAAACTATGAATAAGCCTTAAAACAACCAAAGTCAGTTAGTCATAATTGGATATGATTTTTAACATAAAATGATAATTTCTATTGAAACGAAGGAATTCCTGTTATCTCCGCTCCTAATATGAGTAAATGAATATCATGAGTGCCTTCATAAGTCACAACAGATTCCAAATTCATCATATGACGCATCATAGGGTATTCACCAGTAATTCCCATTCCACCATGTATTTGCCGTGCTTCTCTTGCTATTTTTAAAGCCATCTCAACAGAGTTTCTTTTTGCCATTGAGATTTGTGGTGTTGTAGCAGTTCCTGCTTCCATCATCTTACCTAACTTCCAATTTAATAATTGAGCTTTGGTAATTTCAGTGAGCATTTCAGAAAGTTTTTTCTGTATTAGTTGAAAAGAGGCTATTGGCTTTCCAAATTGAATTCTTTCTGCGGCATATCTTCTAGCAGAATCATAACAATCCATGGCAGCCCCAATAGCTCCCCAAGCAATACCATATCTAGCAGAATCTAGACACATCATTGGTGCACCCAAGCCACTTTTACCAGGAAGTAAATTTTCTTTCGGAACTTTTACATTATCAAATACTAGCTCACCTGTACAACTTGCTCTTAAAGACCATTTGCCGTGAGTCTCTGGGGTTGTAAAACCTTCCATACCTCTCTCCACAATTAGGCCATGGATTCTTCCTTCTTCATTTTTTGCCCATACAACCGCTATATCTGCTTTTGGCGAATTAGAGATCCACATTTTAGCACCATTTAATAAATAATGGTCACCCATGTCTTTATAGTTGGTTACCATACCGCTAGGGTTAGATCCATGATCGGGCTCAGTTAAGCCAAAACATCCTAAAAATTCTCCGGAAGCTAGTTTGGGTAAAAACTTCATTTTTTGCTCTTCAGAACCGAATTTGTAAATAGGGTACATGACTAAAGAACCTTGTACTGATGCAGTAGAACGCATGCCAGAATCGCCTCTTTCAATTTCCTGCATGATAAGACCATATGATATATAGTCTAGACCACCACCGCCATATTGTTCTGGTATAGTTGGGCCAAATGCGCCAACATCACCAAATTTTTTCACTATTTCATATGGAAAGTGAGCTTTTTCACACCAATCTTCAATGTAAGGGGTGATCTCTTTTTTAACGAAATCTCTGATAGAACTCCTTATCAATAGATGTTCTTCAGTAAGTAACTCATCAAGGTTGTAGAAGTCCGGGGACTCGAACATATCGGCAGAAGATTTTTTATTTGTAGCCATCGCAAACGTTGTAGAAGTGGATATTTGGGTTATTCGTATTTAAAATTCAAATTTACGCAAGGTTAAACATATATTGTAATACGTCCATGGATAAGTCAGAAATTGACCCAAAAATTGTAGAACAGATAAAGAAACTTGAGCAGAAATATGAAGTAATGGGTCAAGACCTATCTTCTTACCTTGATGGATTACTGCATAGCGACTATCTTACTTATTGGGATTATATACACCTAGATACATTACTCAGCCTTCAGAATCCTAAGACTGGGATGAAAGATGAGATGATATTTATAACCTATCATCAGCATACTGAGTTGTTTTTTAAATTGATTCTTTGGGAATTAGATCAGATTGCAGAGAATGAAAATTTAGACGTGGAGTTTTTTCTAAGTAGACTTAAAAGAATTAACGGTTACTTTAAAGTTCTTGAAAATTCCTTTTCTGTAATGGTTGATGGAATGGATAAGGATCAATTTCTTAAATTCAGAATGTCTCTCTTACCTGCAAGTGGATTTCAATCTGCACAATATCGTCTTATTGAAATTAGCTCAACGGATTTGATTAATCTAACTGATCCAGTTTCAAGAGTAAAGTTTAATAAAGACGCTTCAATTGAGGAGTTGATTGATAAAATTTATTGGAGAAGTGGAGCTACGGAACTAGCCTCAGGTAAAAAGACTTTAACCTTACGCCAGTTTGAAGAAAAGTACAATAATGAGTTTTTAAATCGAGCTGAATCTTTTCAAGAGGTAAATTTGCTTAGGCTGTACAATAGACATTTTGGAACTCTTGAAAATGCAGAGATTATTGGTGAATTAAGAACTTATGATGCCTACGCAAATGTATATTGGCCACTAGCACACTATAAATCAGCCGTAAGATATTTACAACGAGATCCCGAGGATATTGCAGCTACTGGAGGTACTAATTGGCAGAAATACCTACCACCAAGATTTCAAAAAATAATATTCTTTCCATCTCTATGGTCAGAGGAGGAGCGAGAAGAGTGGGGTAAGTCTTGGGTACTAAAAGAAGTTTTTCAGAAGTAACAGAAGTTCATATAGCCTAATTCTGCGTATATTTATTCATTATTTATGAAATCTAGGCTTTGCTATATTTGTTTTATCCTCTTGTCCTATACCTCTCAGGCACAGGTACTTCGCTATGTCTATCATGATGAGGATAAGAGCAAACTCAAAGAAATGTTTTATGTACGTGACAGCATTTCTAATATCCTTGAAGGTAAATACTTCTCATATTATATTAATGGAAATATAGAATCTGAAGGTCAATTCAATAACAACGAGACTTATGGTGAGTGGAATTTTTACTATGAGACAGGCAAGTTGAAGATGAAAGGAGTTGTAAAGCGTAATTCTAGTGATGGATATTGGGAGTATCATTACGAGCAAGGTAATAAAAGTATGGAGGGAGAGATTAGTAATCAAAAGCGGAGAGGAGAATGGAAAATTTATTATGAGAGTGGTAAGCTAAAAGAAAAAGGTGTTTATGTAAACAATAAAAGAGAAGGGCACTGGAATGAATATTATGAAGACGGCAGCCTAAAAGGAGAAACAGATTATACCTTTGACAAAGGAAGGTATACAGAATACTATCCGACAGGCGAAAAGAAGGCAGAAGGACCGAAGTCTGGGTCAAAGCACGTTGGACTTTGGAATTACTTCTATCAAAATGGAACCAAACAAGCTGAAGGTTTATACCAAAATGGTAAGAGGGCTGAAGATTGGCGTTATTATCATGATAATGGAAAGGTTTCTGCTCAAGGCTCATATAAAGCTGGAGAAGCTAATGGGCAATGGACTTATTATTATGATAATGGACAAGTAAGTTCTAAAGGTGATTTCCTTTCTGGAAAGAAGGCTGGCTATTGGGGTAATTTTTATGAAGATGGCTCTAATAAGGGTGAAATTGAATTTAATAATGGAACTGGTGAGTATAAGGAATATTACAAAAGTGGAAAACTTAAGTTAACAGGCACCATTCAAAATGAAAAGAACCATGGTGTTTGGAAATATTATTATGAAAATGGACAGCTAGAAGGGGAGTGTGATTTTGTTGAAGGTCGTGGAGAATATTTTGGCTATTATCCTGACGGAACGCTTCAAACTAAGGGTGTACTTGAAGATGGTCAGAAAGTTGGTAGATGGGAACTTTATAAAAATGATGGTACATTGTCTGGCTATTACAAACCGATTTATGATGAGCCAATAGAAAGATTAGAGTCTAAAAAGCCAACTAAAACCTCAAGGAAGTATGGAGTTGCCGCCTATAAATTTAAAGGCCGAAGGTTTTCCTATTTTCAGCCTAAAATCAACGAATTTCAAGGAATTATCTTAAGTACTAATCCATTTGCGACTTTCATAGGAAGGCTACCAATCGGTATGGAGTTTTATCTTCAGGAAAGGCTAGGGCATGAGTTTGAATTTGAAGGAATACGTACGCCTTTTTATATAGAAGATTATAGAGTCCCTTTAAATGATGTTTATACAAGAGGATATAGTATCACTATAAGACAGAAATTTTATAATTCAACAGGCAACGACTATTCACTTTGGTATTTTGGTCACGAAATTAGGTTTACAAATCAAAGCCATTTTTCCAATACAACTAGTGCCTTATTTCCTGATAATGTAGTGCGAGCAAGTGCAACGGAGCAGAAGGTAGAGTATATGGTTTTGTTAGGATATAGACTATTGCAAGACACACGATCAAAAGGTTATACTATCGATATATTTGCTGGTGCAGGCAGTGGCTTTAGAAAATTTGATAAAGGAGGAACTTTTGAATCAGCCTTTGATGATCTTGACCAAAGTGATGTTACCTTTGCCTATACTTTCGGGGTAAACATAGGGTACGCTTTTTCGTTTGGCTCCAGAAAATAATTTAAGGATAAAAACCTTACTAATTTGAAAAAAAATATTGAACTGCGTCTTCGACCAGAAGAGGCCTTTTCTGAAAATGTAAAAAACATTATTGCCGCAAAATCCGGACTTAATTCCTCTGAAGTTAGAATCTTAAAGAGATCAATAGATGCTCGTAAGTCAACTGTTTGGGTTAATGTACAAGCGGATGTATATCAAAATGAAATAGTTCCAGATCTCATTAATTACAAAAAGGACTATTCAAACGTATCTTCTTCTAAGACTGTAGTTATTGTTGGAGCAGGTCCTGCGGGCCTTTTTGCTGCATTAAGATTAATTGAGCTTGGAATAAAACCTATTGTTATTGAACGAGGGAAGAACGTTCGTGATCGTAGAAGGGATATTGCAGCCATTAACAAAGATCATGTTGTTAATCCTGAATCTAACTACTGTTTTGGGGAAGGAGGGGCAGGCACTTACTCTGATGGCAAACTTTATACTAGGTCTAAGAAAAGAGGCGACCTTAGTAGGATTTTGGAAATATTAGTAGCTCATGGTGCTAGTGAAGAAATATTATATGATGCCCATCCACATATAGGCACTAACAAACTACCTAAGATTGTTCAAGAGCTCAGAGAAAGCATTACCAATGCCGGTGGGGAAGTGTTATTTAACACAAAGGTGACAGACTTTATTCTTGAAAAAGGAGCCATAAAAGGAGTTATAACATCGGAAGGGGATAAAATAGTAGGAGAGGCGGTAATCCTTGCGACAGGTCATTCAGCTAGAGACATATTTCAGCTTTTAAAGAGAAGAGGCATACAGATAGAGTCTAAGCCATTTGCTTTGGGGGTTAGAGTCGAGCACCCGCAGTCTCTTATTGATTCAATTCAATACAGTTGCAGTGGCGATAGGGGTGATTATCTTCCTGCATCCTCTTATTCACTGGTAAGTCAGACCGTGCTTGGAAATCAACAAAGAGGAGTGTTTTCGTTTTGCATGTGCCCGGGCGGATTCATAGTGCCATCTGCAACTAACCCTGGGGAGGTGGTAGTTAATGGAATGAGTCCATCACGCAGAGATAGTAAGTATGCTAACTCTGGAATAGTTGTAGCTGTTGAAAATGAAGATTTGAAAGCTTATCAGCAATATGAAGAACTAGCAGCAATGCATTTTCAAGCTGATATTGAAAAAAAGGCTTGTCAGTTGGCAGGTGGTACTCAAGTGGCACCTGCCCAGCGATTAGTTGATTTTACTAACGGAAAAGTCTCAGGTTCACTCCCTGAAACTTCTTATCAGCCAGGATTGTTGTCAGTTAATATGGATGAGGTTTTACCGGATTTTATTAGCCAAAGGCTAAAGTATGGTTTTAAAAGTTTCGGAAAGAAGATGAAAGGATACTTTACTAACGAAGCGCAGGTTGTAGGCGTAGAGAGCAGAACATCTTCACCTGTTAGGATACCAAGAGATAAAGAGACGCTAGAGCATGTAAAACTTAAACGCTTATATCCATGTGCAGAAGGTGCTGGATATGCTGGAGGTATCGTTTCTGCGGCAATGGACGGAGAAAGATGTGCAGAAGCCGCAGTGAAACAATATATTAATTCTTCTATTAGTTTATGAAAACAGTAATTATTGGTGCTACACCAAACCCAACTCGATATGCATTTTTAGCAGCCAATATGCTCAATGATGCAGGTTTTGATTTTGTACCTGTCGGTATTAAGTTAGGCAATGTTTTAGGAAAGGATATTCTTGATTTGCGCTCCAAACCTCCAATTGATAATGTTCATACTGTTACACTTTACATAGGCCCTCAAAATCAGCCAGAGTGGTATGATTATATCCTTAGCTTGAAACCAAAGCGAATAATATTCAATCCGGGTACTGAAAATCCTGAATTTATGGATATGGCACAGAAAGTGGGTGTTACTACTGAGGAGGCATGCACACTAGTGCTCCTTAGAACTAATAGTTATTCTGAGTAATTGACAATAACGCCTTGCTGTCTTAATCTTTCAACAGTTTGCGCTAAATGTGCATTTTTTAAGCCTTCTTTTTCAATTGGGTTTTTATGAAAATAGAGTAGCTCGAGTTTTTTTAATTTATCAATTTCTTCTGGCACAACAGTAATTTGGTTTGCAGAGAAATCAAAATTTGTAAGACTTTTTAATGAGAATAACTCCACTTGCAGCGCGGTAAAGTAATTGTCGTTAATCCTAAGTATCTCTAGACCCTGAAGATTTGAAATTGATTTTGGTAAATAACTTAACCTGTTGTGATGAACATACAATCGCTTTAATTTTGATAATTCTCCTATTTCATCAGGTAGGGTATAGATTCTGTTGTTAGATAAATAGAGTATTTCTAAGTTTTCCAAGTTCTTTATAGATGGAGATATGGTCTGAATTTGATTATAATAAAGATCAATCTGTTTTAAGCGGTTCAAGTTGTAAATCGATTCAGGAAGTTCTGCGATATCATTTTTGTATAAAGTGAGACTTTCCAATGATTGTAAATTTTCAATTTCATATGGAATAGTGCGAATATTATTTTCTGCCAATTGTAACTCTATAAGGTTGGTGAGTTCAAAAAAAGGTTGAGGAAGGGAATCTATATCACAGTCATTCATTCTTAATCGCTTCAAGTGCTTAACCCTTTTGTACTTTTGTTTGAGTAGCGAAAGAGAATTTTTATCCATTTTAAGAACTTCAAGATTTTTAAATTTATTAGCTCTTTTAGGAAATTGAATGAATTCATTTTTTGAAAGGTTTAAATCTTTGAGAGATTTAAATTTCTTGAACTGTCGTGGTATTTTACTCAGTCCGTTATCTGTTAAGTTGATCCTTTGGACTGTAGTATTCTTCTTGATTTTTAGTCTGTTTTCATTTAAGCCTATATTATTAAGGACAATGGACTCTAACTTGGTTAGTTCATTCAATTTTTTTGGCAAAACCTTTATATGATTGAAAGATAAGTTGAGGCTGGTTACATTCTTAAACTCATATATAAATTCAGGGATGGAAGTGAGCTCTCCAAATGACAAATCAAGAAACTTTAATGAATCCTTATTTTGGAGATTTTTATAGCCATTTATCCGTATTTGTGCCTTTTCTCTAATTCTTTTATTGCTTAATTCCCTCATAGAATCAAGCTCATGGGTAGAAAACATTCGTTGACAAACACCTATATGACCAAGAATAATGAATGTGAAAATTAAATAAGATTTTAGTTTGACTTGCATATCTCAAAACTAAAGAATTAGTTGATAATATTACAACGAAAAAGCAATGTAAAAAAGGACATAATAGTGTAGTTTTGAGAGATTTTGAAATGAGATTATGGCAGAAAATAAAGAACAGAAAAAGAACGATTATTCAGCAGGAAATATACAGGTCCTTGAAGGGTTAGAGGCTGTTAGGAAAAGACCAGCGATGTACATTGGTGATGTGGGTGTAAAAGGCCTTCACCATTTAATTTGGGAGGTAGTTGACAACTCGATAGACGAGGCACTTGCAGGACATTGTGATACTATATCTGTTACTGTAAATACGGATAATTCAATAACTGTTTCTGATAATGGTAGGGGTATACCTACTGATTATCACGAAAAGGAAAAAAAGTCGGCCCTTGAGGTTGTAATGACAGTTCTTCACGCTGGAGGTAAGTTCGATAAAGATACTTACAAAGTTTCAGGAGGATTACACGGTGTAGGTGTATCATGTGTGAATGCACTTTCTATAATGTTAAAGGCGACTGTTCATAGAAATGGAAAGATCTTCGAACAAGAATATAGTACTGGTATACCAAAATATGAAGTTCGAGAAATTGGCGATACTGATATTAATGGTACAACTATCGAATTCAAACCAGATGACAGTATTTTTACAGTCTCTGAATATAATTATGAAACAGTAGCATCGAGACTCAGAGAGCTTTCATTTCTGAATGCAGGTATTACCATTCATCTGGAAGATCTAAGAGAACTTGATGATGATGGCCAAACAAGAAAAGATACCTTCCATTCAGAGGGTGGATTGCAAGAGTTTGTTGAATATTTAGACAGCACAAGAGAGAAGCTTATACCTACTCCAATCTACATGAACAGGGAGAATGGAGAAATTCCAGTTCAGGTGGCATTGAATTATAACACTTCTTATACTGAGAATGTAGTTTCTTATGTAAACAACATTAATACAATTGAAGGAGGGACTCACGTAGCTGGTTTTAGAAGAGCCCTAACAAGAACATTGAAGTCTTATGCTGATAAATCTGGTTTACTGGATAAGGTAAAAGTGGATATTACGGGTGATGACTTTAGAGAAGGTCTTACCGCTGTAATTTCTGTAAAGGTGCAAGAACCTCAATTCGAAGGTCAGACAAAGACCAAATTGGGTAATTCAGATGTGAGTGGCGCAGTTGATGTTGTTGTGGGTGAAATGCTTAACAACTACCTTGAAGAGAACCCAAAAGAAGCACGAACAATCGTACAAAAAGTAATTATTGCAGCTCAGGCAAGATTCGCAGCTCGTAAAGCACGCGAAATGGTGCAAAGAAAGAATATTTTGGGAGGCACCGGACTGCCAGGTAAATTGGCTGACTGTGCGAACAATGATCCTACTTTTTGCGAGCTATATCTAGTGGAGGGTGACTCTGCAGGTGGATCTGCTAAACAAGGTAGAGATAGAAACTTCCAGGCTATTTTACCTCTTAGGGGTAAAATATTAAATGTAGAAAAGGCTCAAGAGCATAGAATCTACGAAAATGACGAGATTAAGAACATGATCACAGCCCTGGGTGTAAGCTTCGGTACTGAAGAGGATGATAAGGCTTTGAACATGGAAAAGCTTAGGTATCACAAGATCATAATCATGACCGATGCTGATGTTGACGGTAGTCACATTAGAACATTGATATTGACCTTCTTCTTTAGATACATGCATGCCCTTATTGAAAAAGGTTATGTATATATTGCCTTGCCACCATTATACTTATTGAAAAAAGGCAAAGATGAGCGCTACTGCTGGACAGAAGCTGAACGTGAGGTATTAATTAAAGAGATGGCTAAAGACGGGAAGGAAGATTCTGTTGGTATACAAAGATATAAGGGTCTTGGAGAGATGAATCCTGAGCAGCTTTGGTCTACTACAATGAACCCTGAAAGCAGAAGCTTGAAAAAAGTAACTATTGAGTCTGCAGCAACAGCAGATCATTTGTTCTCTATGTTAATGGGGGATGAAGTTGCTCCAAGAAGAGAGTTTATTGAGAAGAATGCTAAATATGCTAGGGTAGATATCTAGTTGAATATAGAAGGCTGGAAAGTCACCTACAACTGAATTATTTTAGTTGAGGTGACTTTTTTATTTTCCGATAATTGGAAATCATAAAGAAAAGTTAATTTAACAATAAGTCGGTTGTACTTTTAAATTGGCATTCTTGTTTAAGAATATTTAAATAATTGAAAATAGATTCGAATGGTAATTCCCGAAAGACTTAAGAAGGAAATAGCACAGAGTAACTACATCAGCCGTGACCTAAGTTGGCTGAAGTTTAATGACCGTGTTTTAGATCAAGCTAAGGATGAAAATAAAAGCCTTATAGAGAGGCTTAAGTTTTTAGCCATAACAGGTTCTAACTTAGATGAGTTTTTTACCATTCGTGTGGGTAGTTTATATAATTACTTAGATTATGGAAAGCAACGCTATGATTATTCTGGATTAAGAGAGACTCCTTTTAGACAGGTCTTATTGTCTAGGGCCAAAGAATTTTCAGATAAGCAGCAAGAATTGTTCCTCAAGGATTTATCCGCTCAGTTTTTGGAAACAGGGTTTTCTATAACCTCTTATAAAAAACTCACCCTTGAAGAGAAGGCTAAGGTGAATAAATATTTCGAATCTACGGTCTATCCTATGTTGACACCAATGGCCTATGATAGCTATCATACTTTTCCTATTCTTAGCACGAATAGATTAGTATTAGGGGTGGTGACAAAAAGTGCAGAGGACGATAACAAGAAGCTTAGTTTCATTCAAATACCATCCAATATACCAAGGTTTTTTGAGATAGAAAGAGACGATGTAGTTCATTTTATTGCATTGGAAGATATTGTTAAAAACAATGTTCATTACCTTTTTAGAAATGTCAAAATTCTATCAACAAGCCTATTTCGGATTACTAGAAATGGGGATTTTACATTAGATGAGAGTGATGACATTGAAGCAAATTTTCTGGAGGAACTTAAGCAAAAGCTTAAGACAAGAAGAACGGGTCGCGTAGTAAGACTTGAAGTGGTAGGACGACCGGACCGCTGGATGCTCAAGATTTTAAAAGAGCGTTGGGAGCTTCAGGATGATAATATTTTTAGATACAAAAGGCGTAGTTTATTAGATTTTACAGGCCTCTGGGAGATAGTTAGGCATAATGAGTTTAAGGATTTGCTTACAGAAATTCCATCCGTAGTACCTCCTTTAAGCTATCCGGAAATTGGTGATGATAATATTTTCGAAGTACTTAAAGAACGTGATGTTCTTTTACATCACCCTTATAATAGCATAGAGCCAGTGTTGGAGTTACTTGAAAAGGCAGCTAATGACCCTGGGGTTTTGGCCATTAAAATTACTATTTACAGATTGGCTAAAGACTCTAGAGTGACCGCGGCTCTTTTGAAGGCCGCAGAAAATGGTAAACACGTGGCTGTTTTGTTTGAGGTGAAGGCAAGGTTTGATGAAGAAAATAATCTTAGAGAAGCGCAGCGTCTACAAAAAGCAGGATGTTTCGTTATTTATGGTATTAGTAGCTTTAAAACGCATACCAAATTATTGCTAATAGTGCGTAAAGAAGGGGAGAAGGTAACTCGCTATGTACACTTGTCAAGTGGTAACTATAATGAGTCTACCTCGAAGCTTTATACCGACTTGGGCTTATTAACCACTGATGATGAATACGCCCATGATGTATCTGAGTTTTTTAATGTTATTACCGGGCATTCGTTACCTAGTAACTATAAAAACTTAATTACCGCACCTAGGGATATGCGTAATCAGTTAGTCAATTTGATTAGAAATGAGGCTGAAAATGCTAAAAAGGGACTTCCTTCAGGCATAGTTATAAAGATTAATTCGCTACAAGATAAAGAAAGTATTGATGAACTATATGCCGCATCTCAAGCCGGTGTACCCATAAAACTCATTATTCGTGGTATGTGTTGTTTGCGGCCAGGACGAAAAGGATTAAGTGAGAATATAGAAGTGATGTCGATAGTTGGACACTTTCTTGAGCATTCAAGAATATATTACTTCCATAACGGAGGAAATGAAATAGTATATACCGGTAGTGCTGATATGATGGTGCGAAGCTTTGAACGCAGATTGGAGTCCTTGTTTATGATAAACGATGACCTCATCCAGAAACAGGTTAAGAACATCTTACAAAATAATTTACTGGATAACTTTAATAGCTATATTATGCAAGAGGATGGGAGTTATCTTAAACGGTATACTAATGGGGACATGCCACATAATATTCACAAAGAGTTTTTTAATGTAAATAAGGAAAATTTAAAAGATCTAGATCTCAAATTAAAATTAAACCAGGCTTGTAAATTGACCATTGAGCCTACCGAGGAGCAAGTAGCAGAGATAATTGAAGAAGAGGTTATGAATAAAGAGGCACAAGAATAACAAGGTTGTCTTTTTAGTTCTAAATATCTAAATTGTAAAATGTATTATCTCGTATATGTAAGTTATACACGTCATCCTTGGGATGAGGTAGCATTGAACGAACTACTTCATCAATCTAGAGAGAATAATAAGGAAAAGGGTATTACAGGTCTTCTCATTTATTCTGAAAGTAAATTTATTCAGGTATTAGAAGGTGAAAAGGAAGATGTTATAGCATTGTTTGATCGCATTAAAGTTGATTCTAGACATTACAAAGTGTCTGTAATTATAGAGGGCATATTAAAAAAGCGGAATTATCCAGATTGGACAATGGCTTACAAATCTATTTCTTCTGACGACCTTGTTAAACAACTTGGATTTATGGATGTAAGGGACTACTTTGTCGAACATAAGATCACCGAATCGAGTCATGTGGCTGAGATTTTTATGAAACTCTTCATTGACAAGAATGAAAAAAAATCTGTTTTATAATTATCAAGAAAACTTAATTTTCTCCTTTTCAGTATTTTTTAGATAAAGGTGCTGCATAATGCCATCTTTAAGGCCTACTTCAGGTACAATTATGCTTTTAGCTTTTGCCCATTCCATTACTGCAATGTAGATTTCGGACGCAGGAATAATTACATCTGCCCTATCAGGATTTAGTTGTAACTCATTAATTCTATCCTCAATAGACATTTTGCGTACAGAACTTTGTACTTCTTTAAGCTGAGTAATGGTCATACGCTCACCTTTTTGCTTAAGTGCCAATTCAAACAGTTTATTAATATTACCACCAGTACCAACAGCGGTGATTGCCGAATCTGATAAATCACATTGATTAATGATCCATTTTTTCATATTGTTCCACATCACAGGAGAATCATGATGTTCCAATCGCCTAACAGACCCGACTTTAAAGGATTTTGAACTGACCTTGTTACCACCTCTTATTAAAGTTAGCTCTGTACTGCCACCACCAACATCTATGTGGAGATAATTCTTCTTCTTATCCAAAAATGTATTGATAGCATTATTGATTAATAATGCCTCTGTAGCGCCATCTATAACTTTGATTTTCAGCTTTATTTCTTCTTCCACCTCTTTTATTATTTCAGCCCCATTTTTGGCTTCTCTCATAGCTGAAGTTGCACATGCCATATAGTCATCTACCTCATAGAGGTCTATAAGAATTTTAAAAGCCTTCATCAATTTCTTGAATTTGACCTTCTTTTGACTGCTAATTGAACCTGTGTTAAAAACATCTTGCCCAAGTCTCAAGGGAAACCTGACATACTCAATTTTCTTAAAATTTAGCTCGCCTTTAGTTCTTATAGTGGCAGTAACTTGTAACCTTATGGCGTTTGATCCTATGTCAATAGCAGCGAGTTTCAAAGAGTATTAATTAGGTATGATTGAATTTTATTTAACTGATTAAATATGCTGATTATTAATGCAACGTGAAAGTGAACATTGTTTTTTTAATACTTAAATGTTGGTAATTAATAATTGGGATTGTAGAACTTTACAATAAGTAAATGAGTTTTTCAAAAAGTTATAATGCGCTTAAGAGTTTTAATTTTTATACAATGGCGGATATTAGAGATATATTAAAAGAAAGAATTTTAGTCTTGGATGGTGCTATGGGTACTATGATTCAAAGACATACGCTGGAGGAGGAGGATTTTAGAGGTGATAAGTTTAAAGATCATGATCATTCTTTGAAAGGTAATAATGACCTTCTTTCGATAACCAGACCAGATATTATTAAAGATATCCATGCGCAATATTATAAGGCTGGAGCTGATATAGCAGAGACCAATACATTTTCAGGAACTACCATTGCTCAGGCCGACTATCATTTAGAAGACTATGTTTATGAACTGAATTTCCAATCTGCTAAAATAGCGAAAGAGGTAGCCGAAGAATTTACGGCCAAGGAGCCACATAAACCACGTTTTGTCGCAGGATCTATTGGGCCAACTAATAGAACTGCTAGTTTGTCACCTGATGTGAATAATCCTGGCTACCGAGCGATAACTTTTGAAGAATTGGCTAAAGCCTACAAACAACAAGCTAAGGGGTTACTAGATGGTGGGGTAGACTTGTTTTTGGTTGAGACAGTATTTGATACGCTAAATGCAAAAGCGGCATTGTTTGCCATTTCTGAATTGCTAGAAGAAGAAGGTAAAGATATTCCAGTTATGGTATCGGGTACTATTACTGATGCCAGTGGAAGAACACTGTCAGGACAAACTACACATGCGTTTCTTATCTCTTTAGAGCACGCACCTTTGTTAAGCATTGGACTTAATTGTGCTCTTGGCGCCAAAGAATTACGCCAGTACCTGCAGGTATTGGCAAAGGAAGCTCAATTTCTTGTAAGTGCTCATCCGAATGCCGGTTTGCCTAATGAATTTGGAGAGTATGATGAATCACCAGAAATGATGGCTTCACAGATCAAAGAATTTTTAGATGAAGGCCTTATCAATATTATTGGCGGATGCTGTGGGACTACACCCGAGCATATTAAAGCCATAGCAGATTTGGCCGCACAATATGAGCCGCGTAAGATGCAAGTAGAGGCTTAGTTCTTTCTAAATTAGATTATTTAAATAAACATTGAAATAATCTATTTCTACGAAACTACATAGCAAGGTAGGCTGTTAACTTGTTTCAATTAAGGAGACTAAAAATTAAAATCGAGTTAAATCATGGATAAAATTGCCTACATCACAGGAGGAAGTAAAGGAATAGGTTTTGGTATAGCAGAAGCCATATTAAAAGAAGGTGGCAAAGTGGCGATTACCTCAAGAAGTCTCGAAGCAGCCGAAAAAGCGGCAAAAGCATTAGTAGAGAAAACCAATAATAACAATGTGCTTCCATTGGAGGCCGATGTTAGAAGCCTTGCTTCTCAGCAAGCAGCAATAAAAGCCACCATTGATAAATTCGGTAGGATAGATGTATCTGTGGCCAATGCAGGTATTGGACATTTCGCTTCAATTGAAGATTTAACCGAAGACCAATGGAAGGAAACAATTGATACTAACCTTACCGGGGTTTTTAATACAATTAAGGCATCATTGGAAGGCCTTAAAGAGACAAAGGGTTATTTTATAACTATAAGCAGCTTAGCAGGAACCAATTTCTTTGCAGGTGGCACAGCATATAATGCTAGTAAGTTTGGTGTAACCGGTTTTACTCAAGCGGCAATGATAGATATACGCAAGTATGGAATAAGAGCCACTACCATAATGCCAGGATCGGTTGCTACTTATTTCAATGATCACACGCCAAATGAGGAAGATGCCTGGAAAATTCAAATTGAAGATATTGGAGAAATGGTAACAGGTCTATTAAAACTGAACTCACGTACGTTACCAAGCAAAATAGAGGTGAGACCGAGTGCTCCGCCTTCAAAATAAGATTTTTTTGTTAGAGTAAGATCGATTGGAGATAGCTAATGCGAGAAAATAACAAACAAAATAGTAGTGGATGTCTATTACAACAACCTCAAGTAACATAAATAAATTGATTTAGATGAAGTAGAAAATCTTGATTAGTAATATTAAAAAAGTCATTTACATCACTCTCTCATGGACAGTGATTTCTTTATTCAATTTCTTCATTGGTGTTTCAGCAGTAATAGATAGAAATTTCATCCGAAATGTGGACATCGAGTCTATTGATATCGATTATGCACATGCATTATCTGTAAGTATTATTATTGCCCTCATAGCGGGACTTTTAGGGGGTTCAATGATCGTATTTGTTTGGGAGAAATGGTTAAGGACTAAACCGTACGGTTGGACTTTAAAAAATATAGTATTTAGCTTTTCTATTCTTTTCATATTTGTATCTGTCCCAGTCATTTTATTTAATAATACGAGCGGAACCAGCATTTATATTTGGAGTCTGGAAGCATGGGGATTTGTGATCGAAGCATTTCTAAGCCCTAGCCTTTTAATCCCCTTCTTTTTCTGGCTTTCAGTAGTTTTATTGACTTTTCTTTTTCTACAGGTGAATGATAAGTATGGCCCTGGAGTTTTTAAAAAATTTTTAATGGGTAAGTATTTTCATCCATCCAGAGAGCGTAGAATTTTTATGTTTCTTGATCTTAAATCATCTACGGCAATTGCGGAAAAATTGGGTGAAGAAAAATATTTTAACTTTATCAAAAAAGTCTTTGAGGTGGTTACTCCATCAATTCTGAACAACGAAGGCGAAATATATCAATATGTCGGGGACGAAATAGTTATTAGTTGGACGTTTGAAGAGGGTCTTCAAAATAATAGGTGTATCCGGTGTTTTGAGGAAGTGGTCTATTCGCTTTCGAGTAAATCTTCTTTTTTCCTTAAAGAATTTGGCATACTCCCTGAATTTAAATCGGGTATGCATGGCGGCACTGTCATGGCTGGTGAATTGGGTATTGTGAAGCGAGAAATTGCGTATTCAGGAGATGTGTTGAATACGGCAGCTCGCATACAATCAAAGTGTAATGAGCTTAAAGTTAATATTTTAGTATCAGCTGTTCTTATTGAAAAATTGGACACCAGACAGCATACTTTTGAGACTATAGGAAGTATTGATTTGCGAGGTAAAAAGGAGCGTATGACTCTATTTACGGTGGTCATGAATAGTTAAGCGGGTCAAATATAAACCTTGACCTCTTATCTTCGTATTTTAATAAGTAGTATGTCTCATCTATTAGTTTTGAGCTGAAGATGAAGAATAATATTTCCTCACAAATAAAAAGGTGCCAAAAGGTATTACCGAAGAGAGTAGAGCAAAACCCGTTTTAGCAGCTTTCCATTCATATTTGAATTTCATGAATAAGGTACCGATAAAATAAGAGATGAATAAGATTCCATGAAGCATTCCTACAATCTTGTTGGGCAATCCTATTTCTAAGCCATACTTAAGTGGCATGGTGATGAAAAGAATAAGTAGAAAGGATATGCCTTCTGCATGAGCTAGTAGTTTGAATCTTCTATGAGAATTATTCATATAATAATTAGAATTTTTAGTTTTGAAGCTTTAGTGAAAACAGATTAACATTTTTGCCTCTATGATAGTTGTCAATTCGGAAACGTAAAGAGGATTCTTTATGTTTTTTCTTCTGCCAAAGATCAGCATTGTGTGCGGAGATTTCTAATTCAAAAGACTTCTTTTTTTTCTCATCTGGATATTTTCATGATCCCGAATTTGTAGGCAGAAGCATTAATTTCCCTAACTAAACAGATTATAGCTAATGAGAAGTTTACCTTTGTCATGCCACCTGATCCAGCCTTTACCTACTGGATCAAAATCATCGTTGATTAATATTACTTCCATCCAGTCTCGCCTTATCTTTACAGGGCGCATAAAGCTAAAAGAAGTTGAAACAGTTCCGGCATTGTCTAATGGTTTGACAAATACATTTTGTGAACTGATAAATTCAACACTTTGAATTTGAGTTAGGAAATCGGGCCAATATAGCATTTGACCGGCACGCTTATCAACATAGGCAGTTTGCTGATTGGTGATGTTAACCACAACTTCCACAAAGTCCTCACTAATAGCCACTACTTTGAAATAAAAAACGCCATAATCTAATTTAAGATGTTGAGGCTGAAGCCAAGGAGGTGCTGAAACAATATCATATTGACCAACCTCAAGCCTTTTGAAAGTTAAACTATCACTAGGAGGGTGTTCGATAATTGATTTTTCAAAATTGGGCTTTCCATAAAAATAGAATGGCTTGTCTTCAGTTTGTGTTGGGGCAAACATGCCGAGTCCCATTTCCCCGTCCTGCTGTTGGTCAGTAAGATAGTGCTGAACATTTAGGTTTAAGGGAAAACCTGATGCTTGTAATATTTCAAATTGAGGAATGGAAGTAGAGTTCTTTCCATTATTAGTATTTACAATTCGAATAGCTAATATACCTACCAACATGGCTAGAATGAGTGTTAAAATTTTATTCAATAAAATTATTTTCTTGAGACTAACTTTAAGAATAACAAAAAAGGATAAGATTAGAGCGACCAGACCAAAATTGATTCCATAACTGAGCACAATTGCTCCACCAGCCAGGCCTTGATTAAGGCCAGCATCCGTAGCACCTGCATAAAACATACCTAGCAGGAATGAATTAATGACAAAAAGTAAAAAAAACAACAAACTAGCAGGTCTAAATATTACTCTCATATCTAAGAGTTTTTGTTTCAAGTTAATAAGATATTTTGTTGATTACCAAAAGGCAAGAGTTGATAGCGTCCATTACAGGAAGCTTATTGGTGAAACATTAAATTATAAAAATCATATTTTCCTTACATGAGTAGGTCTATCTGTTATGTATGCATAACACCTCAATTTCAATCTTATTAAGTTTGCAGCGTCTATTTGGTTATATTATGTCTATGTCTATTTGTAAGGTTATTCCTTTGCATCAGAAAGCAGATGCAAATGTTTATTTAAATGCTAAGAGCATTGTACTAGGTATTGCCGGTGTTGCATTACTACAGTTTTTGATTGCTTTAGGTCTCTACCTATTTCAATTTAACCTGATTGAGTCAGGCCTCAATCTGGCAGCCTCAATATATGCCTTAATCTGCATCTTTCTTATCAGGTATTTCAAGTCTGTAGAAGATTATATTAACACTATACTATCGGGGTTTTACATATTCGTATTTGCCTTTGTTGTTATCAATGGCGGTCTTCTTTCAGATGATATATTTTTACTAGCCATATTGCTTACAGTAAATATTCTTTTTACTAAAAGACAGCATGCAGTATTCTATACATTCGTTGTCTTGGGCTTTCTTCTTACAATTTCCTTAATGACGGCTATGGGAGTAGTTTTCGAAGTTCCGCAGAATCATGAAGCTTATCGAGTTTTTAACTTGGTTGCTTTCTTTACGCTTTTATTAATTGTTATTGTACTGTTCTCTAC
>CAYGNU010000002.1:28630-39701 GCA_964351175.1 uncultured Roseivirgaceae bacterium
TACCGGTCTCTCCTATGCCAAAATATAACATATCTTGGCTATATTTCCTTCATCAAATAAGGGATTTGATTGACATCATCACGCACGATTTAAAGTCTCCTACAAATCGTATTTTAGGTCTTATTCAAATATTAGATACTTCAAACCTTAGAGATGAACAACTGGAAATCATTGAGTTAATTAAAAAGACGAATGATTCTTCCAATAACATTATCAATTCAATACTTGGACCATCCATGGGTGAAAATAATGATTTAGAGGATTATGAATTAGGACCTTTATTAAAAGACTTAACCAAGTCATATCAAATTTCAGCCAAAAATAAGGGTATAAACTTCATTCTAAATGTTGAAGATAGACATTTAATTTCTGTCAATAAATTTCAACTTGTCAGAATCTTAGATAATCTCATCACTAATGCTATCAAGTACTCACGAGTGGATGGAGAGGTAAATATTTCCAGTTTACAGGCTTCCGATGCAATAAAGATTTTAATTACAGATTCAGGGCCAGGCTTTTCAGAAACAGATAGGGAGTTATTATTTCAGAAATCAACTCGTTTAACTGCGAAACCTACCGCTAAAGAAACTTCTCATGGCCTTGGGCTATACATTGTGAAAAAACTATCTAATGATTTAGGCGTAAAGATTGATTTGATAGAGACGTCTGCTATGGGTTCTACTTTTGAAATATCAATTCCTGTCTAGTATTTCTTGATTATTAATCCTCCTTATCAAAATAAATCTTGTAGTACTTACGACCATTTTCGTCTACTCCTTTTTCTATTTTATTTCTATCGCCATGGATATAGACATGAAAGTTTTTGTCCAGTTTTAAAACACTTTTAAAGGAGCGTGACATCTTTTTTACAGCCACTTCGGAGATGGCAAAACTTTCAGGTACGTTCATTACCGACATATGATCGTCAGTAAAGGTTCTAAATGATTGTTTTAAACCCTCATCATGCATCACGTTATCCAGAAACTCATTTTTATCATAGGTTTCGGTATTTTTCAGATAGTCTATAGACCTATTAAGTAGGTCGATCTGATCTGGTTTGCTAATTTCAAACTCTTCAGAGACGGTGTTCTTAATAAACTCCCTGGTAACCTTCATTAATTCAGTGGTCTGATAAAATTCATTGGAGATTGATGCTAGTTGTAGAAAATCATCAATCCAAAATTTAGAATCACTTCTAAGGCCATTTTTATCGAAGACAATCACTTCGAACTCATCATAATTAACCCTAATAATCAGCGCACCTTTATCGAGTCCATTGAGCTCGTAGCCTGAGTCATGGGTCAAGCTGTAATTTTTATTCCCCTTTTCAATTTTCAAGAAGGGTACATTTGATTCCGATTTAAAGATTCCTAAGGCTTTACATTTCATTCCTGAATAACTTAAGTCAGAAAATGTGACAACATTAAGAGCACCTTCATTGATTTTGGGATGTTCGGAGTGGGAGTAGAGCAGTTTTGCAATGTCCTGTGATGCTTGAAGGAAAGTGTCCTCGTCTTCAAAAATCTTTTTGGTAATGTTTAAGATTTCATTTAAATCGATATTAGTGGGGTGGGAGAATCTATATTTTTCATCCGTTTTTAGTACCCCTAAGAAGTATTTTAAGTAATAGTCTGCAGACTCCTCACCAATACTACTTAACTCTTCAGATAGTGTATAGCCTTCATCTCTCATTTTGTTACCTATATGATGAGTTATAATATTTACTATCTTACTATCTGAAATGATCATTTGTTGATTTACTATTTTGAAATGCAAATTTCTGTTTTTAATTTTATTAACAGCTAATTTCAGATTTAAACATTAAATAAGACTGTACGTTTTTAACTAGGTGGACAAACAAATCAAATTTTTGATGGATAATGGCACATTCGTTGGTGAGCGAATGTATTTTGAGCAGAAACGCCTTTTGTATACTTTAAAAGGTCACTTTATTGAAGTGATGTACGAACCAAATAGTAAAGAGGCGAGTGATTTTAAAATCCGTCCATTCGAATATGTCATCAAGCATTATTCAGATAAAATCATCCTTCCTGATAACTAATTGACTCAACGGCAGGTGTATTGAGAAAAAAGAAAGCTGCCAAAATGAGTAACCAAAACAAACCCGTGAAGTTGACAGCTTTCATATTAAACACTCCTAACACTGAATAAACTAACAGTTGTTAGTACTAATTGTTTTAAAATTAATTTTGAGAGTTTTAGTTATTCTATTTTACCCTTCTCAGACTCAAAGCTAAAAGTATCTCCAGAGCGCATCTTTTTTCTTACTCTGGTCTCAACCACTTCATTGACAATAACCTTTCCTTCTTTTATGGCCATCTTTGCCTCCCCACCGCTGGCTACCCAATTTAATCTTTTTAATACATTGTTTAGTTCAATAAATTCTTCGCCTTCTTTTAGTTTAAATACTTCCATAAGTCTTGTTTGCTTGATCCAAAAGAACGGAAATATATACAACCATCAAAGCCTATCAATTAATCAATATATACGGAACTGCTATGATGATATATTAAAAATTACCTTGTACTTAATTACCTCGGCTAAAGTAGGATTCAA
Organism: uncultured Roseivirgaceae bacterium; assembly: GCA_964351175.1. Taxonomy (GTDB): domain Bacteria; phylum Bacteroidota; class Bacteroidia; order Cytophagales; family Cyclobacteriaceae; genus Fulvivirga. The sequence goes on from CAYGNU010000002.1 coordinate 31,208, forward strand.
ACAACTTATGAGCACTTAAAAAGAACTACTTTGAGGTGAAATAACTGTCAAATGCCATTGTTTTCAATGATCTAGGTCATATTTTCATTGCCATCAAACTTTGAACTTTAGCATACCAAATAAGCAGATGCTAAACATATAAATAATTATAATTTGATTTATTTAACTAAACCTTAAAGGTCATGAAAAATTTGATATTACCATTTTGGTTCCTATTTGTTTCCACAATGGTGTTTTCACAAACGGGTCACTTGATGCAAGGAGCAGGCTCTGTTAATATGTCTATGGGAGGTGCTTCTACCGGACAATCCTTAGACATTACTGGAGCTTTGCATTGGAATCCAGCAGCTATTTCGTCCTTTGATAACAAAATCATACAGTTCGATATAGGTTTGTTTTTCTCATCTCCAGCATTAAACTCTACTGTTCCAGAATTTGATTTGTCGGGGAATCCTACTGGTAATTTTTTTAGTGGTACAACCAAAGATGATAGAGGTGTATCTCCATTGCCAGCGTTAGCGATGGTCTGGGGTAATGAAGATAGTAAAAGTACCTTTGGAGCATCTGCCATTGGTGTAGCAGGATTTGGCGTTACATTTCCTGAAAGCACCACTAATCCCATTAACATGCCTCAAAGCATGGGAGGGTTTGGAAGAATAGAATCAGATTATCTTTTGTTACAGGTAGGCGTAACCTGGGCTTATGAATTATCTGATAAATTTTCTATTGGTGTAACACCTAATTTTAATTACGCTAGCCTAGAATTAATGCCTAATCCTACCGCTAACCCTACATTAGCTGGTTATCCTTCCACTTCATCTACAACAGCTTTAGGCTATGGAGGACAGTTTGGGCTATTTTTTGATTCAGGACAAGGTTTTAAAGCAGGAGCTTCATATAAGACCACGCAGGTGTTTGGAGATTTTGAATTTGAAAACACATACCTAGATAATTCTACGGGTACTAATAAATTCAATATGGACTATCCTGCCGTATTATCTTTCGGTGTGGGTTATTCTACTGATGCGTTTGACCTAGCCCTAGATTACAGAATGGTAGATTATGAAAATACTGATGGGTTTGCTGAAACAGGATGGAGCCCAACGGCATCAGTAACTGGTTTTGGGTGGGAAAATATCTCCATTGTATCAGCGGGCATTCAATATAAAGGTATTGAAAAATTACCACTGCGTTTTGGATATACATTTAGTACTAATCCAATTAATGATGAAATAGCATTTTATAATGTGCCAGCAACAGCAATTGTAAAAAATGCCTTTCAGGTGGGATTTAGCTATCTAATGAGTGAAAAATTTAAGCTCAATGGAGTGTTTCACTATGGCACAAGTGGTGGCGAAACTAAAGGGCAATTGCTAAACCCAGCTTTTGCAGGAAGTTTTCCTCCTTATGGAGCAATTCCTGGGAGCGAAGTATCTTATGACATGACTACTTCCATGGTTATGGTAGGTGTTGGTTATACTTTTAATAAATAATAAAGTTTTAATGAACAACATCTGATATTATTAGACAATCTAAATTGTTGCATGGTAGGAAGGCTCGTTAAAGATTAAATCTTTGATGAGCCTTCTTTTTAATAATGTAAGTTTCTACCATTGAGATTTTATTGAATCATTTCTTATTAGTCATAAATCATACAACCAACTGATAAACCTCATGTTTTGTGTTTTGAATAACTACTAGTTTGCAGCTATTAGATATTCAAAAGCATGAAGTACAATCGAAGAGATTTTATCAAAATTTCATCTTTAGGCCTAGGAAGTGCGGTTTTAGCCACCACTTTTTTTGATACAGCCACCTCAAGCATTCTATCCAGTCAAGTTCAAAACACACTTAAGTTTGCTCGAACCCCAACATACTGTGAGGTTTGCTTCTGGAAATGTGCAGCTTGGGTCACAAAAAATGAAAATGGCGAAATATGGAAGGTAGAAGGACATGAGGATGATCCCCACTGCAACGGAAGACTATGTCCTCGTGGTACAGGTGGTGTTGGCATGTATCAAGATGAAGATAGATTGAAAAAGCCATTAATGCGGGTTGAAAAAGATGGAAAACAAACTTATGTTGAGGTAAGTTGGGATGAGGCCTTTGATTTCATTGCCTCTAAAATGAAAAACATAAAAGAAAAATACGGTCCTGAGTCTATGGCATTATTTACCCATGGGTCTGGAGGTAAATTTCTTGGTCACTTAATGAAGTCCTATGGATCCCCGCACATTACTGCACCATCATTCGCCCAATGTAGAGGCCCCAGAGAGGTAGCCTTCATTTCCACATTCGGTGAAGGCATTTACTCTCCTGAACGAACCGATATTCGAGACACTAAATGTTTGGTACTTATTGGCTCACATATTGGAGAAAACATGCACAATGGTCAGGTACAAGAAATGTCAGAAGCTATAGATAAGGGAGCTACCATCATAACAGTAGATCCTCGATTTTCTACAGCAGCCAGTAAATCCGATTATTGGTTACCGATCAAACCTGCCACTGATATGGCACTGTTGTTAGCTTGGATAAATGTTATCATCAATGAAGAATGGTATGATAAGGAATATATAGAAAAATACAGTTTTGGCTTTGATCAGCTTAAGGCTCATGTACAGCAATATACACCTGAGTGGGCTTATGGTATTACCACTATTGATCCTAAGACAATAAGAGAAACTGCCAAAGAAATGGCAAATGCATCTCCTGCTGTGATTGTCCACCCCGGTAGACACGTAACTTGGTATGGAGATGATACCCAACGATTAAGAGCAGTAGCAATTTTAAATGCTTTATTAGGATCTTGGGGTCGAAGGGGAGGTTTCTATTTTCCAGAAAAGATTTCAATACCTAGCTTCCCACATCCAGCATATCCAAAACCTAAATATGATTGGAAATCAGCAAATCCAACAAAATACACCATGGCTAATGAAGTCATATCTAATGGAGTTTTGGATGCTACATTTCCTTCAGAAGATCGAGATTACAGTATAAAAGGTTGGATTGTTAACGGTACTAATCTGATTCATACACTTCCGGATCAAAAAAGAACCTTGGAGGCTATTCAGCAACTAGAATTATTGGTGGTAATAGATACCATGCCTATGGAAATCACAGGTTATGCTGATATAGTATTACCTGAGTGCACTTATTTAGAGCGCTACGATGCCGTAAGAGATTCTGTACACAGGGAGCCTGTGCTTTCCCTAAGAATGCCTGCAGTAGAACCAAAGTATGATTCTAAACCAGACTGGTGGATTGCAAAAAAACTTGGTGAGCGTTTAGGGCTTAGTGAATTCTTCCAATACAAGGACATTGAGGAAATGTTAGATTGGCAGTTGAAACAAGTAGGCACCTCTCTAAAAGAGATGCAAGAAGTAGGCGTAAAGAAATTTAAAAGGCCATACGATGATCTTTATTTAATGGATGGTCAGGATTTTGAATTTAATACCTCCACAGGAAAGATTGAGTTATATGCTACTGATCTTGCTGCTGAAGGATATGATCCTTTACCATCTTATACAGAACACCAGCAACCTCCAGCAGGTTTTTATAGACTTAATTATGGTAGATCACCAGTTCACACCTTTAGCAGAACCACTAATAATCCTTATCTAGCAAGCATAGTAAAGGAAAATGATTTATGGGTCAACCCTAAAGTGGCTAAACAATGGGGATTAACTAATGGACAATATGTGTGGCTAAAAAATCAAGATGATATTGTGTCCTCCTTTTCCATTAAAGTCCGTGTGACAGAGCGAATTCGATGGGATTCTGTCTATATGGTCCATGGATTTGGACATACTGGAAATAAGCTTTCCCGAGCTTTTGGGAAAGGCGCAAGTGATACTGAACTCATTAGTAACGTAAAAGTAGATCCAATTATGGGTGGAACAGGAATGCGTGAAAACTTTGTCACTTTTTTAACTGAAGAACCTAAACAAAAAGAAGAAGTATCATGAGATATGCAATGGCCATAGATACCAAAAAATGCGTAGGGTGTAGTGATTGCGTGGTAGCCTGCCAGATAGAAAACAATGTACCCGAAGGGTATTGCCGAGATTGGGTGGTAGAAGCCGTGAGCGGAACCTACCCAAGCCTTGAGCTTGAGTTTAGATCTGAAAGATGTCATCACTGTGCTAATGCACCATGCGTAAGATGTTGCCCAACAGGCTCCAGCCATATCGTAGAAGGTGGAATTGTTTTGGTAGACCCTGATAAGTGTATAGGTTGTGGAGCATGTATAGCTTCCTGCCCTTACGATGCGCGCTATCCTCACCCTGATGGATATGTAGATAAGTGTACATTTTGTGTACATAAAGTAAGAAAAGGAGAGCAGCCTGCTTGCGTGCAGGTTTGTCCTACCAATTGCTTGTACTTCGGGGATTTAGACGATCCAAATAGCGAGGTTTCCAAAAAGGTAAAAGAACGTAAATACAAAAGGCTTAAGACTGAAGCTGGTACAGATCCACAGTTATACTTTTTAATCTAATGTCATGGAAGAAGAACTGATTATAAGTGGAAGAATGAATGACCGGGTAGATCCGTCACTCAATATATGGCACTGGGAAATACCCTTTTACCTTTTTGTTGGGGGGATAGCCGCTGGTATTTTGTTTTTTGCGGCTTTCTATTACTTGAGCGGAAAAGAAAAGGAATATCCTGCTGCAGTAAAAATAGCACCAATGATCACCCCATTTCTATTGATCATAGGCTTAATTGTTTTGTTCCTTGATTTGAATCATAAACTGTATTTCTGGCGGTTGTATACCACCGTGCGTTTGGAATCTCCAATGTCATGGGGGGCATGGACATTGATGGTGGTAACGCCACTTTCATTTATTTGGACTGCTATTCACATCAAAGAGGTGTTTCCGAAATGGGATTGGAAGTTTGAATTTCTAAGAAAAATGGAGCAATTTTTCGTTGCTAATAAGCGAACAATAGCTTGGATTATGGCAGTATATTCAGTGCTTTTAGGCATTTACACTGGAGTACTTTTAAGCGCATTTAACGCTCGTCCTTTGTGGAATACATCAATACTGGGTCCATTATTCTTAGCTTCTGGACTATCTGCTGGTGCAGCAGTAATTGTACTTTTTTCTAAAAATGAATTAGAGCGAAGACTGTTCAGCAAAATTGATATCATAATCATTGCAGCAGAGTTATTTTTTATAATTCACATGTTTATGGGCTTGCTGGCTAGTACAGAAGTGCAGATTGAAGCAGCTCAATTATTTTTAAATGGTCCTTACACACTGCCGTTCTGGATATTTGTAGTTTTTCTTGGAATGTTGGTGCCGGCACTATTAGAATTTTTAGAATTAAGGGGTCAGAAGATTCCGGTCTTCATCCCAGTGTTCTTGATTCTTCTTGGCAATGTAATGTTAAGGTTCCTCATCGTATATGCGGGACAAGCAAGTAGATACTTATACTGAAATAAAAAGATATGTCACATCATAATTATATCACCCATAAAACAAAATACATGAATCCTTATCTGGCTGGGATTCTATTGGGGTTGGTACTTCTTGGAGCTTTCTATCTGACAGGAAGAGGGCTGGGCGCCAGTGGAGCAATGAAAAGTGTAGTGGTTACAACAGTTGAGACCATTTCACATGATAAAGCGGAAGCTTCAGGTTTTTATGGGAAATATATTGCCGATGGTAATAACCCTATGAAAAGCTGGTTGGTTTTTCAGGTACTTGGTGTTATGGTAGGCGGTTTTCTCTCAGGAGCACTATCCGGAAGACTCAAAGTCACTACTGAGCATTCACCCAATATAACTTCCAAAAAAAGGCTACTCATGGCCACTTTAGGCGGTGTATTGTTTGGGTTTGGGTCTCAGTTGGGAAGAGGCTGCACAAGTGGTGCAGCGTTAAGTGGAATGGCCACTTTGTCCTTGGCAGGTTTCGTAACCATGATTGCTATTTTCGGAACTGCCTTTTTGTTTGCTTATTTCTTTAGAAAAAACTGGATTTGATATGGGACCTATAATACCAATAAATGAAATTTCATTAGAACTCAATTTCCTAATTGCTTTTATCATAGGCATTGGTTTTGGGTTTGTTTTAGAACAGGCAGGGTTCTCTTCAAGTAGAAAGCTTGCTGGTATGTTTTATGGCTACGATACAACTGTACTCAAAGTGTTTTTTACTGCAGCTATTGTTGCTTTGATTGGCCTAACGTTCTTCAATCAATTTGGATGGATTGACATGAGTATTGTATATATCAATGAATACTATATTAATTCAGCCATAATTGGTGGAGTCATTATGGGCGTTGGATTTATTGTTGGCGGATTTTGCCCTGGTACTAGTGTTTGTGCTGCTGCTATTGGCAAAGTGGATGCTATGGCCTATCTCGGAGGTTCGCTCATTGGGATATTCATTTTTGGCGAAACCTATATCTATTGGAAGGACATTTACATGCAGAATTATCTGGGGGATATTAAAATATCAACAGCTTTAGGATTTACTGATGGTTTGATGGTATTTCTAGTTATAGTTGCTGCAGTTGCCATGTTTTGGGTAGGCGAATGGGCGGAGAAAAAGTTTGGTAGACCTGACATAACTAAAGAAATTTAATCATGAATACACGACAGATTTTATCAATATTGCTTGTGATGCTTGGAACAATCGCGGCTATTTTACCCTCTAAATCAACAAAATTCCGAAAGTTTACTAAGGAAGAGTTGAAAATTGAGGTGAATAAAGACATCTATTATTTGTCAACCGATGAAGTAGCTCAACTATTGATCAGTGGAGATCCTTCTATACAACTGGTGGATATAAGGGCGGAAGCGGATTCTATGCTAGCACGTGCTATCAACATTCCTGCTGACAGCGTTATGAACGTGAGTAATGAATGGATTCTCTATCAGAAAATCAAAAAAACAGTATTATACAGTGATGATATGGAGGCCGTAAAGTCAATGTGGCAACAGTTAAAGTATGAGGGCTACCCCAATATATACATGCTGAAAGGAGGATTGAATGCATGGAAAAGTGATATCCTGAATCCTAAATACCCAGGAGCTACTGCTCCTCAAGATGACATTGATCTTTATAACCAACGTATGGCATCTAAATTGTATTTTACTGGCGCCAAGGCGCTACCTAAAATGGAGTTTAAGGTAATTATTCCTATGGGAGGTGGTAAGAAAAAGAAAGTAGAGGGAGGGTGCAGTTGATAAGTTTCCAATTAGAGTTTTAAACACTGACATATGATAAAGGACATTACTTCTTCAGAAGACATACATCTTCTAGTAGACACATTTTATGAAAAAGCCAAAGTAGATAAAGAAATTGGTTATGTCTTCAATGACGTCATGCAAGTGAATTGGGAAGCGCATTTACCTAAAATGTATGGTTTTTGGGAGATTTTATTGCTTGGAAAAGAAGGTGTACATAGCAACCCGATGCAGAAGCATATTGAAATTAATGCCAAGGAAAAGCTTACTGAAGCTCACTTTGAACAGTGGGTGAACTTATGGTTTAAAACTATAGATGAACTATTCGAAGGAACCAATACAGATATAGCGAAGGAAAGAACGAAAGCTATTCGACAGACTTTAATTCAAAGAATCAGGTTAAGTGAATTAAAAAGTTCTACTTAATTAGCATTTTTACTTTTACGAGGCATATCCTTTTCTATGATCAGCGTTAAGTCATTCAATGAACGACTATAACCCACCTTACTGGATGTAGACCAAGCCTCTAATTGCTCCTCAGGAAAAGAAAAAGTAAATGTATTTTGTGAATAATGCATTCCTATATACTCATCATCTTTGACTTCTAAGATGATGCTTATTTCGTCACCCGGAAGTTTTGTTATCTGCATCAGTTTTCGTTTTTCGGATAGCAATAATACCTCATCAGGTTGTAAGCGAAGTGTAACACTTGATTCTTGAATTCTCAGTTTCATGGCTTTTAATTCAGGATATTAAAGTAAGAATTTTGAGAAAATCTCATTGACTGGGAAAGTCTATCTCTTATCAGGCCTTGGGCCTCGTAGATGAATGATCAATCCATTGAGGAAGTTACGTAAGATCTGATCGCCAGCTTCTTGATAGTTAGCATGATCCTCATTTCTAAACATATCACCTAAAGCACCTTTTGTAATCTCAAAATCAACCAGTTTCAGAATGTTAATGATATCATCGTCACGAAGCTTATGGGCTACTCTTAGTTTTTTAAGGATGTCGTTGTTGGAGAGCATGTTTTAAAGGGAATGAATTACTTGACTTATTTTCAGTAAAAGTAAGGATGTTCAGAATAAAATTGAGAATACTAATGGAAAATTGTGTTATTCATATTGCTCCCAACGCTCATATTATCTACATTCTTTCTATGTAGAAATAGGGTATGCGCCTAAATAAAAAAAGTGATCATAAAATGATCACTTTTTTTATTTCATCAATCGAACTGACTTAGTGTATTACTGATACCTTAACCGCATTAAGACCTTTTTGACCTTGTTCGGTTTC
>CAYGNU010000002.1:39801-48148 GCA_964351175.1 uncultured Roseivirgaceae bacterium
TCTGTGTTGAAAAACTTTACTGTTCCTTCTTGCATTATTATTAATTAATTGTTTTACTTATTTTATTTTTTTATTGGCTGAAGTTCCATTCTACCAAGCATATAAAGCATTTTAAAATGTTTAATGATAGCTGTAAGGAAATTGCCACTGTTATTATAAGGAAGTCCAAATTCCTTTGATGTCTGCTCCACAATTGGTGCTATTTTTTTATAGTGCACATGACTAATATGTGGAAATAAATGATGTTCAATTTGATTGGTAAGTCCACCTATTAGCCATGATAATACCTTGCTCTTAGGTGAAAAATTGCATGTAGTTGCCAGTTGATGGATTAAACGCTCATCCTCCATACTACCATGTTCGTTAGGTAATGGGAAGGACGCATCCTCAACAACATGAGCAGATTGAAAAACTAGTGATATAATCAACCCTGTTACAAAGTGCATCGCTAAAAAGGCTAGAATAATTACCCCAGGACCAAACCCTGACATTACCAAAGGCAATACCAGAGCATAAGAATAATAGAGAAGCTTCCACAATACTATTTTTACCAATCCCAATTGATAAGTCTTTTTTTCTTTGATTAAACCTATCTCATAGTAACTTGTAAGTTTTATAAAATCCTTTGTGGTGACCCATGAAAGTGTGGTTAACCCATAAAAAAACCAGGCATAAAGGTGCTGAAATTTATGAAGTGCGTTTTTCTTAGCATGAGGAGAAAAACGCAAAAAAAATGGGGCATTGATATCATCATCATGCTCGTGAACATTGGTGAAACTGTGGTGTAGTACGTTATGTTGCAACCTCCACACTTCATTGTTCGCACCTATAAGGTTAAGAGTATAACCCATTATTTTATTAATAAGCTTGCTTTTAGAGTAGGAGCCATGTATCGCATCATGCATTATACCCATACCTATGCCTGCCATACCTAGCCCGCTAAGAACAAATAGGCCAAACAAAAGAGGTACGCTAGAAAATGAAGCGAAAATGATGACTGCCAAAGGGGCAAAGAACAGCGCTAACATAAAGATGGTTTTAAAAACCATTGTTTTATTACCGTATCTGCTTATTTGGTTGATTTTGAAGTATTCTGATACACGAAACTTAAGTGTAGAAGAAAAATCAGAATCTACTGATTTGGGAAATGTTAAATGTTTAATAAAAATTATATTAAGTAAAACTTATTTCAATAAAGGAGGGAATTGGACGGCAAAAAGTTTTCGAAGCTAATTGCCGGAAACGTTGGGAAGAAATTCTTAAAGGGAAATACTACTTAAACGGATTCTGTCATTGCAAATGCAATGTATTCACTAAATTATTGCACCCTAACTTTTTTGGGTAACACAAAGATAATCATTTATAGCGCCATAAAAAACTTATTTTTTAATTAGCAGAAAAGGCACTTTCATAAGCTACTGCATTGCCGTAAAATACGACTTACCAGTTAAGTCAAGATATTATTCATGGAAAGGGCTTTTTCACACTATCTTGAATTACTTCAATAAACGGTGGCCTGCGGCAGTGCTTTTAGCTCACCATTAAGCCTGCCCTTAAAGAAGCCTTTCTCATTCCATTTTAATACTTCTCCATATTCTCCGTTTTTTATGCTGGTATCTACACCAAAGATCTTGTTATCATACCGCGTGATAACACTGTCATAGGAGCAATGTCCAACAATGGCATGATTGGCATTGTAGTAATTAAGAACAGAGTCGATCGATTGCTCAGTGAAATTGTCATCATAAAAGTAGCCTCGGTACCAAATGGGGCCGTTACTGCGATATAGCAATTCCAGAAACTCATCGCTTAGTATTGATGCTCTATCACGGCCTAGAATTTGACTTGTAAATGTTTGGTTGATTTTTTCGATAGACACATTACTTTTAACCAAAGTAGGGGACAATCCACCATGGGCGAATATCATGTCATTAATTTTGATAGCCACTGGCTTAGATCTTAACCACTGACCAAGTACTGTGTTTTCTGAATATAGCTGATTATAGGTAGTCTGGGTTGTTATTTCAGTATTTTTATATTTCTTGTGAAGATACCTTAAGTCATTATTAAGTACCATGACTTCATGATTTCCAAGTACAAAATGAACTTTACCACCAGCTTGTTCAGCTTGTTTTTCTAGTCCGAAAATATGCCAAAGTGCTTCGGTTACTTTATCGCCACGATCAAACACATCTCCTACAATAACCATATGACCACTCCCATAAATCCAGTTTAAATCATCATTGATAATGCCATTGGCCTTTAGCAATTCAATATACAGATCGTATTGCCCGTGAATATCACTGAAGGCTACTAGACTGTCAATACCTTTATATACTTGGCTGTATTCAACTTGTGTAGAAAAGTCCTGTTGCAAATCAGTTAACCCGAATTTGAAGTTGAATTTAGATTGTAGTTTCTTGTAATTATCAGTAGAAATAACCTCTTCAATCAAAGTGCTATCTTCAATCCATTGGCCAACAATTTTTCCTTCTATTAGGAAGATGTAAGGCCCGTCATTATTATTTTCATGTTCTTCATTGCTAGCAAATGAAAACGTGAGAAGATTGAAGATTATTAATAAGCTTATTAGCATATCACCAGAATTTAATCCTATAAAGTTGCCAAAAAACCTGAAAACCTGAACTCCATTCATAAAAAAGGAAGTCTTGCCGGAAAATAAAGGTTTACATTTTAGTGACCTTTATTTATCCGGTATCTCAATAATATTGAGCAGAGATTACGGACAATTTTCTTCATTTTAGGAAATAAACAAATCCGGAAAATTATCGGGGCGTAATGAGGGCTTTGATTTGAATTCTACTAATTAATCCAGTTCAGGTTATCAATAGATGTTTTCCCAGTAAGCAAGTCATCCCGAAGGGATCTTTACCAAAAAGAAAATGGCCTTCATCATAGAGTAGAAGATTCCTATGGAATGACTCGGGAAGTGAGAAATATATTGAGCTAGAAGGAATAAATGATTAATTCTCTATTTCGTAACCTAAGTCCAACTATTCAATACTAACTATTCCTAAGTGCTGTTTTTCCATATACGGTATCGCTATTCATGTCAATTCTTGATATTTTTAATTATTAACCAGGCGTTCAAAGAGTAACATATATTAGCCTTTAAGCTGATATAACTCATTTTTCTCTTTAAGAACCTTTTTTATCTTGTACTAAATAATCCCCATATGGACACTGATATTTCTACTGCACTTTCCTTATTGGCCATTGGTATGATTACCGTATTTGTAGTACTCACACTTGTGGTATTTACAGGAAAGTTAATGATTGCTATTGCCAATTTGTTTCCAAAGGAGACTGCAATACCCATCAGGGTGACTAATCAAGGCATTGAAAATAATAAAATAGCTGCTATAACTGCCGCAGTTGAAGCATTTACTGAAGGCAGAGGCAGTATCCAAAAAATAGAAAAACTTTAATTATGGCAAAAGAAATTGGACTCGGACTGATTTATCGAGATATGTGGCAATCATCGGGCAAATACATGCCTAGAGTTGATCAACTAGTTCGGGTGGCAGAACCCATTATAGATATGGGCTGCTTCAAACGTGTAGAAACCAACGGTGGAGGTTTCGAGCAGATTAATCTGCTATATGGAGAGAATCCTAATACTTCAGTTAGACAATGGACACAGCCATTTAACGATGCTGGAATTCAGACCCATATGCTCGAAAGAGGGTTGAATGGGATAAGGATGTATCCAGTACCGAAGGACGTGAGAAAGTTAATGTTTGCTTTGAAGAAAAAGCAAGGAACGGATATTTCTCGCTCTTTTGACGGGCTGAATGATACGCGAAACTTGCAGTTATCAATAGACTATGCCAAAGAAGGTGGAATGATCGCGCAGGCGTGTCTTTGTATTACGCATTCAAAATTACATACGGTACAGTACTATTTGAAGATGGCGGAAACGCTGCTTGAAATGGGAGCAGAAGAAATTTGTATTAAAGATATGGCTGGTATTGGCCGGCCGGCCTCGATGGGTAAACTGGTGAAAGGCATTAAGGATATGGATAAAAATGTTCTGGTGACCTATCATGGCCACTCTGGACCAGGGTTCTCGGTAACATCTTCGTTAGAAGCCGCTAGAGGAGGTGCTGATTTTATAGATGTAGGTATGGAGCCGCTATCTTTTGGTACCGGACATGCAGACTTGCTTACAGTTCACGCCATGCTAAAAGATGCTGGTTTTAGCTTGCCAGATATCAATATGAAGGCCTATATGCAGGCCAGATCATTGACTCAGGAGTTTATTGATGATTTTCTAGGCTATTACATCAACCCTAAAAATAGGATGATGAATGCCCTTCTGATAGGTCCTGGTTTACCGGGCGGTATGATGGGTAGTTTGATGTCAGATCTTGAAAATAATTTGAAAAGCCTAAATAAGTGGAAAGAAAAAAATAACAAGCCATTATTAACTCAAGATGAATTGCTCGTCATGCTTTTTGAAGAAGTGGAAACCATATGGCCAATGCTTGGCTATCCACCATTGGTGACACCCTACAGTCAATATGTAAAAAATGCCGCTTTGACCAATGTCATTCAGATGCAGAAAGGCAAAGAGCGATGGTCTTTATTAGATGATAATACTTGGGATATGATTTTAGGTAAGTCGGGCAGTCTGCCTGGTGAAATTGCCGGTGAGTTGAAGTCTTTAGCCAAAGAGCAAAATCGAGAATTCTTTACGGGCGACCCGCAAGACTTGGTGGATGATGTGCTTGATGACTTAAGTAAAGAAATGACTGATAAGGGATGGGATTTAGGAGAGGACAATGAAGAATTGTTTGAGTATGCCATGCACCCTCAGCAATATGAAGCTTATAAAAGCGGTAAGGCCAAAGCAGATTTTGAAGCTGATTTAGCCAAGAAAAAAGCACCAAAGGTCGATCCAGTGGCACCACCTGCAACATCTGTCTCTGTAGTAGCCCAACCAAAAACATTGAATGTAGATGTGAATGGACAGAAGTTTAAAGTCTCGATTTCTTATGATCAAGCTGAGCCAGCTGTTAACGGATCTAATGGCTCAGCACCTAAACATGCACAAGGTTCAACTCCAACGCCACCTGCATCTGAGGCTACGCAAGAGATTCAAGCACCATTGGAGGGTAAAGTATATATGACGAAAGATACCGGTGAAAAGGGGATAAAAGTAGGCGACAAGGTTAGTAAAGGAGATGTGGTTTTCTACATTGAGGCTATGAAAGTGACCAATGCTGTAACCTCCCACTGCGATGGGGTGGTGACTGAAATATTGGTAAATGATGGCGATGATGTTTATGATGATGATGCCGTTATAAAACTAGCCTAACGTGGAAATTTTAAAGAATTTTTACGAAATGACGGCAATACAGGATATTATCGATAGTCCTCAGATTATCTTGATGATCCTCATCGCTTTTCTGTTATTATACCTTGGCATTAAAAAGCAGTATGAACCATTATTACTGGTTCCTATTGCGTTCGGTATGTTGCTGGCCAACTTCCCCGGTGGAGAAATGGGAGTGGTAAAAATTGAAGAGTCATTGACGCTCTATCAAATAGCACAGCAGCATGGAATAATGAATTTTCTTTATTACTCTTTGATCAAAACAGGCTTTCTACCTCCCATTATTTTTCTTGGAGTAGGAGCATTGACTGATTTTGGTCCTATGCTGCGGAACTTAAGATTAGCCTTTTTTGGGGCAGCTGCTCAAATCGGAATTTTTACCGTATTGATCTCTGCTGTTGCTTTTGGTTTTACACTAAAGGAAGCTGCCGCCTTAGGCATTATTGGTGGCGCTGATGGACCAACAGCCATTTATACTACTATCAAACTAGCGCCTCATTTACTGGGCCCGATAGCCATTGCGGCTTATTCCTATATGGCACTTGTGCCCGTGATTATTCCTTTTGTGGTACGCATGACCATGACCAAAAAGGAATTGCAGATAAATATGAAGGAACAGGATAAACTGTTTCCAACGGCTAAGCCCATTAAAAATATGCAAACGTTGAAAATCCTTTTTCCAATAGGAGTAGGAACGGTGGTATCAGTTTTAGTTCCAAGTTCGGTGCCACTTCTTGGGTTACTGATGTTTGGCAACTTGATCAAGGAAATTGGTGTTTCGGTGGGACGCTTGCAAAAAGCAGCCTCTGATACCATTTTAAATACCGCTACTATTTTCTTAGGCTTAACGGTTGGGGGAACCATGACGGCAAAAGCATTTCTAAATATGGAAACCATTCTAATTATAGTAGGAGGGTTCATTGCCTTTGCTATTTCCATCGCGGGCGGAATATTTGCCGTAAAGATTTTCAATCTTTTTGCTAAAAAGAAAATTAATCCACTGATAGGGGCTACCGGATTGAGTGCGGTACCGATGGCCTCAAGAGTAGCTAATGACATTGCCTTGAAGCATGACCCTAGTAATCATTTGTTACAATATGCCATGGCTAGTAATATTTCCGGGGTGATAGGATCAGCTGTTGCCGCTGGGGTGTTGATTTCTTTCTTGGGAGGTTGATTATCTCTCAACCTACGCAGAGTCACTCGAAGAGGACTCTGAGAATTTGATTTAATTAACAGAGTCCCTTTCAGGTGACTCTGATGGAGGGAAAGTATATTAATTAGTTATTGCAACTCAACAAGTCATTAATAAAAAAATAATATTTTTTAGAACACTTTGCTGTATTATGTGCTAATACTCCTTTTTTTTGTCTGTCATGATCACTCTCTTATTTGGCTACAGAATAATTATTGATAGGCGATACTTTGCTCACAAGTGGTTTGCACAAATAGCATGATGTTACAGTTAAAATTTTTTGATTTTGACGTTATGCAGTCAAATATTGAGGTATATCGAGATATAGGAAGACAAGCTTGTCACACTTTTGAAAAGTTGTAATCTAATAAGTATTACGAACCTTTTAAATATTAATAAAATGAAATTATTTCAAAAAAATCTTGGTCGGACTGACAGAGTCATTCGTGTAATTATAGGATTGGCAGCCATTGGTGCTTGGTATTTTGGTGCTATTGCTGGTGTTGCAGCTGTTATTTCTGGCATAGTGGCGATAATGCTAATTGGTACCTCTGCTACTGCAAGTTGCCCTTTGAATGCAGCTGCAAATATTAACACTATGACCCAAAAAGAGAAGCGAGAATTAGACGCCAAAGGAATTTCATACCAACAAAAAAGTTGAATTTGAAAAGTAGGTTCAGAATTGAAGGTTAATCCTGAGCCTACTGTTTATTTTGTTAATTAACCTTGCACTGTAACCTCCTTGAAATGGAAAATCCTTTTTCAACAACCTATCTCGATAAATCGGATAGCGAGCTAATAAAGATTGCAACAGATGGTTCTATGGCCGCTCTGGAAGCACTTTTAATGCGGCATGAACACTATATATACAATATTGCCATAAAAATGGTAGGTAATATATCAGATGCTCAAGATATAACGCAGGAAGTTTTAATAAAGGTAATCACCAAGTTAGCGCAATTCAAAAATGAAAGTAATTTCAAAACCTGGCTGTATAGAATTACATTTAATCATTACCTACAGATGAAAAAATATCCTCTTGAGTCATCAACGATTTCGTTTGAGGAGGCTGGTGAGCAATTAGAGCTAATACCTAGCCAAGAATTGACTGAATTAGAACAGTCAGAACTTCGTGATGAAATAGAGGAAACCAAATTAACCTGCATGAACGGAATGCTACTTTGTCTTAAAAGGGAGCAAAGGTTAGTTTTTATTCTTGGCGAAATTTTCAATGTAAATCACACTATAGGTGCTGACATGATGAACATCTCGAAGGATAATTTCAGACAGCAATTATCAAGGGCGAGAAAAGACCTTTACAATTTTATGAATAAAAAATGTGGACTTATTAACAAAGAAAATCCTTGTAGATGTGCCGGAAAGACGAAAGGCTTCATTGAAGCAGGCAGGGTGAACCCGGATAAGTTGCAATTCAACACTGACTATCTGAAGAAAGTAAATCAAATAGCGGAGCGAAAGTTAGATGAATTTGATGAATTTTTAGATGACAACTATGCCGAAATTTATAGAAATCATCCATTTCAAGAGCAGAACCATTGTTTAAATCTAATGAATCGGTTAATAACGAGTAAATCCCTAAATCATATTTTTGAATTGGGAAGAAAATCAAATGATTAACCAGACACTTTGCAGTATCAATGATGCCAAATTATGAGCTTTGATAGAAAACCAAACTAAAATGTTCAGCATAGCTGCCGTTTGTGGAGAGGTGTTGCTAACGACCTAAAAATTTTGAAGTGCGAGCTAATATTGTTTTGTTAAATATAACTCTA
>CAYGNU010000003.1:0-31067 GCA_964351175.1 uncultured Roseivirgaceae bacterium
GTTCAACTCCTGCAATGCTTCAATATCAGCGAGATCTTGCGGCCGACCACTCTGCTTCTTCATGGCGATGAGGTCAACTAATGCCAGAACTGAAAAGGTGTAATCGGCGGATCGAAATATCTTAGTGTCTTTTTGATAGAGGTCGTAATTGATGATGAGATCCACCTGCTCATCTAAGCTTTTTGGATTGTAAAAATTCCATGCGATTAAATTACGATCGGCGATGTAGTGGTCGCGGTTTTCGAATACTTCAGTAGCGGTTATGGGGAGGCTTGAAACTAGCCCTAGCTCTTTCAATGCAGCTTCGGCAGACTTCAGGTTTTCCGCAGTCCATTCGATGACAAAATCGATGTCAATGGTGCCACGAACAGCACCGTGGAGGGCAACGGCGTAACCGCCGACAATTGCATAGGGAACATGGTGTTCGTTAAGCTTCTTGCAAACCCGTTCTATGAACATGTTTTGCACCGCACCGGTTATCGAAAAATGGTGGGCCCACCAAGACTCGAACCTGGGACAAACGGATTATGAGGCAGTCCAACCGGGCCCGGTTGAATTTAGTAACTTGAAGAATTCTAAACGTTTTTCCCCGGCCTAGCCAGCAGGGCCGACCGAAGCCGAGCCTATTCCGAACTTGACTGGGAACGATTGGCTCACCGAACTTGGTAAGTGGCAGAATTCTAAGGGCTTTCCCTGACTGAGCACCGAACTAAACCTGAAACGGATAGGGGTAGCTTTTCCGGCCGAGGTAGGGGATGAAAACCTGCAGAACTGAAAACCTGGGTGGCTGCTTTTGGGGTCGATAGCGTTCGTTGATTGCTTGTATGGTGTCATCAAAAAGAAGTTTGGTGTTTTTCTGAGCTTAGCGACTTAACCTGTCGAAATCTCTCTAAGTGTTTTTGCTAGGCCAAACGAAGCCTAGCGTTATTGCTGCAAGCAGGATGTTGTAATTGACAACTAGAGCGAGAAACACGCCGATTGGATGATCGGTGACATTGCTCTGAAGCAGATAGGCTAGATACAGCGCAGTGATGATATTAACCCAAAGCGCTGTTTTCACTGAGTATAGCTTGCCAGACCAGAGCGCCATGCATAGTCCAATATTGACAACGCCTGCCGCAACAAACACCAGAACCGGTAACCACAGTGTGATGAAGTAGACGTCTGATGCTGCTATCTCTCTTATAAGAACTGGGCGGACTGCACTAAAATGTCCATACGCGCCCATTAAAAGCATGACTCCCAGCGGAACGCTGGCTATGGAACAGAGTCTGTAGAGTAAATTCTGCTCTACATTAGTTTTGGGGCTAGAATCCAATGTCTTTGTCTCCAACTTTTGTGAGACCACATTCATAGGCGAAAACCACCGCTTGGGCCCGATCGCGTAACTCTAGTTTTGACACTAAGCTTGATACGTGGGATTTCACGGTGGCAGCCCCGATAAAAAGCGCCTCGCCAATTTCCGCGTTGCTCATTCCGGCTGCTAAGGCTTTTAACACTTCTTGTTCGCGAGCGGTTAACTTGCCTAATCGATCTGAAAAGTCTTGTGCGGCCCCAAGTTGCCCTGCAAATTGGCTAATCAAACGACGAGTGATATCGGGCGCCAGCATCGCGCCGCCCGCGGCAACTGTGCGCACTGCGGCAACCAATTCCTCTGGTGGAGTATCTTTTAACATGAATCCGCTCGCACCGGCGCGCAGCGCCTTGTAGACATATTCATCGGGATCAAAGGTAGTAAGGATAATGATCCGAGCGTCTAGATTGCCCTGAGAGAGTATCCTCGCAGTGGCTTCTAGTCCGTCCAGTTCTGGCATGCGAATGTCCATTAATATGATGTCGGGCTGATGCTCTTCAGCAGCAGCCAGTGCTTCTAGACCATTGCCCGCCTCTGCGACAACTTCGATGTCGTCCTCATTAGCAAGCACCATTGCAAAGCCGCGGCGAACTAGCTGTTGATCATCAACCACCATGACCCTCAGCATCAAACAGCCTTTAGCTCTAAGGGCACTAGGGCACAGACTTCAAACCCACCCTCGGCATGATGGGTTGCGGTTAAACTGCCGCCCAGCAACTCGACTCTTTCTCGCATACCTATAATTCCAAAACCGCTTTTATTTATAATGTTGTTCTTCCCGTTGTCCTTTATTCGAATGGAGATAGTATCTTTTAGAACGTCCAGGTGCACTACGGCCTCGGCGCCTTTGCCAGCGTGCTTAATGACATTGGTAAGTGCTTCTTGCACTATACGATATATATTGAGCTCCAACAGAGCCTGTAAGCCTGTCGACTTGCCTGTAATCTGTAAATCAACGTTCACTCCGGCATCAGTCACGTCGGCGACCAGTTTATTAAGGTCACTAATCCCCGGCTGAGGCCCCAGCGAATCGGCATCCATGTTAGCTGGGCGAAGCACTCCAAGCAGCTGACGCATTTCGGAAACCGCTTGCCTACCCAATTTCTCGACAGTCTCCATTGCATCAAACGCCGCATCGGGGTCCGAGCGACTCACCGTTTTAGCGGCGCCTGCCTGCACAGTCATTAAGCTCAGTTGATGGGCGACAATATCGTGCATCTCTCTGGCGATTCTTGCCCGTTCTGCCAAGACAGCGCGTTGAGATTCTGTCTCACGTTCTCTCTCCAAATGTATGGCGTGCGCCTCAAGCAGACGTAAATACTCGCCGCGAAAACGCAGTCTGCGACCGACATACCAAACGGCAACAACTAACCCTGTTGTAACAATCCCAGAGATGCTTGGCGTCACGAAGACTGAGCTATTTATGCCAACAAAAAGCAGCACTGCGAGCATGCCCGCCAGGCTTGTTCGGTCGTCTGCAGCAAAGCGGCCTAGAGCGTAAAGAGAGAACACCAATGTGATAATGCCGTTTCCACTAGGGGTGTTGTTCAACAGAACGGAAATACCCAGAACGACAGCATGGACTTGTAGTGGATGGCTGCGGCGCCAAAGCAAGGCAAAGCTCGCGGTAAAGACTAATAGGTACGTGCCCACGTTGAAAAACGAATTTAGCAACGCGTCTTCAGCGCTATACCTAAAATTCCAAACAGTTAATGCAAATATAAATGAGAAAATAGCAACAAATAGATCACTCAGAAGCGGCAGGCTAGTTGATGGCGTTCGAAAAGATTGCCAAGCCGGGGCTTCGGACAATTTGGAATTGCCTGCTAGCCTATCAATCATGACGCCGCTGCCGTGTTGCTGGATGAAGTCGAATTTTTGTAAAGGCTCATGGGTGAAGATTAAACCATGAGCATGTGTATGTGTCATGCCACTCAAGATTGATTGTTCCTGACTAAAGCATCCTACTTTTGGGGGAGATTAATTTCCCACTCCCGGCTGATGTGAGTGTCGACCCAATTCGGCAGAATGCGCCATAACGTCAACGCTGTCTAACATCGAGGAATTGAACATGACTGACTTGGTCTATGAGCAAAAAACGCTACAGAGCATACTCCCAAAAGATACAGTGCGCTTGGCCGCAAAAGTTTGGTTCGCCGCTGCGGCTATAGGGCACTGGATATTTCTTGCCTATATTCTCGCAGTGTTTTTTCCCTTGGTAGCAGAGCACGGTCTCGAAGCGCTTAAGGGGACGCATCTACCTGCAGGATTTCAAGAAGGCGACACTTTAGGAAACGTGACGTCAATTGCTCATGTGCTGCTTGCAGCGATTATCATAGGCGGTGGCCCTCTTCAACTCATTCCCGCTGTGCGCAATAAGTACCCGATTTTTCATCGCTGGTTGGGACGCAGCTATATTTTTGCAGCAGTAATCAGCAGTGCTGGCGGTTTATATATGACATGGACCCGGCCTGGCCTCGGTGACTTAGTCTCCCAGTTAAGCATCTCTCTGAACGGCGTGCTTATTATCGGCTTCGCGGCGTTGGCAATAAGGTATGCAATAGGGCGCAAGTTTTCCGAGCATCGTAAATATGCATTAAGGCTGTTCATGGTTGCGGGTGGAGTGTGGTTTTTCCGTGTTGGCTTAATGGGCTGGACGGCACTAACAGGCGGCGTAGGAATCGACTTTGAAACATTCACGGGCCCGTTCCTATATTTTTTAGGAATCGCGCAGTATCTGCTCCCGCTGGCTATGTTGGAATGGTATTTTTATTGTGAAAGTAAGGTGCCGCAGGGAGTTCAAATGGCGTTCGTTGGCACCTTGTTTTTAATGACTGGCTTCATGACCTTCGGTATCTTTGCCGCCACAATGGGAATGTGGTTGCCTAGAATGTAGCAAGTCGGTACTGACAGGTTAACTCCCTATTTGCCAGTATTCGTCCCACGACAAAATACAAAATGTACAAGCGCCACAGATTCCCGCCCTAGATCATTCAATATGCGGTGTGGCTTTACCATCGTTTCAAACTGAGGTGCCTCGTCAGCAGGCTGCAATAACTCTTGCCGAAACCCGACGCTTCCGACGACCCGTCGCCGGCCCATACATCATGAGCTCCATGACTTGGCGTCGGGTGCATCGAGTCGTCGAGTGGTGAGGGGAAGTTTTCTGCGGGCTATGCCTGGGCCAACGGACTATGAAAATCTATAGTCCGTCGCTCCAAGTCATAACTAGATGAAATTCTACGAAAAATGGTGGGCCCACCAGGACTCGAACCTGGGACAAACGGATTATGAGGCAGTGGAACTAAGGGCCTTCCGATTCTGTAACTTGAAGAATTCTAAGAGTTTCTTTCAGGTCAGACTCCCAAGGCCAACCGAAACCGAACCTCTTCCGAACTTGGCTGGGGTCGGTCTGCTCACCGAACTTCGCAAGTGGCAGATTTCTAAGAGTTTTCACGGACCGAACACCGAACTAAACCCGAAACGGATCGGAGGGAAGTTTTCAGGGCCGTAGTCGGGGGGCGAAATTCTGAAAAGCTGAAATTATGGGAGAAGGATAATTCTGTAGGCGAAACTGCCTCATCTTTTTAAATGATGCTAGTAGAAAATGCAAAAAGCTGGTGGAACTTATCCGCTTTCTGAATTCAAGTTCAATGTGAAGTCAATTTGTGTGGAGTCAAGCTTCAGGGAAAACGGAGATTTCCAGATACTTCATAAAATCATCTTTATTTCCCTTTTTTAAATGCCACAATACCATTGCAGATGCGGTGATCACGTCATCGACTGTTGCTTCTTGCTCAACATCGTTTCTGTCTTGATCGTTGCTTTCAGAACAACTGGAGTCAAGGTAAGGTTCCATATCTGCTCCCTCATGTGCTGCATCGTTAATTTCCATTTGCGAAGCATAGTTGAAGAATTTGAACACGCGGCCACATACGACGAGGCTGGAAAATGCGTCGCCATTGGCAGGGGTTGTAGTGCCAGATTCTGTTCTTGCAACATGACTTTGTGAATAGCTGTCCTGGACCAAATGCAAGAGACTGCCAATTGCGGCTTCTCGCGCTGCCTCGTCTGCCGCATCGCCAGATTTTTCCCAGCATTTTCCTGAGTTGAGTGGGTTTGAGCACGTAAAAGAGAAGAAGGTACTTATTTTCCATGCTTCAAACGTAGTAGGAAAAATATAAAATCTGCGCCCCGGCCTTTCGTGGCAAAACTTGGAATTCGAAAACTCGAATGCGCTTTGGATCGCTTCATCCATATACCTTGAATCTTTGACTGTTTCGCAATAATCCCTGCTTCTTAGTGATCGGTCCATTGCTACACCGAACGCAAATTTTGCCCAGGCTAAGATTTTGTTGCGAGTCACGCCGGTATCGTCTTCTGGGCTGCTTTCCATCGCATGCATGAATTGCAGTCTTCCGTAGTGTGAGCTGCAGAGAAGTCCTGCGATATCTATATAGCTATTTTCATCGAGCGCTGCATTGCAATCGGTGCCAATAAGGGCGCCAAATTTGGGATTTGTACTCCATCTATCGAGATGTCGAGTAGGGTCATCAGGCCAGGGAGACGCATAGGCTATTTCATTTTCTTTAAGAGCTCTTCGACTATCCACTGTAAGCTCTGCCAGTGGGTTTTCGCCATGCCAACAGTTTTCAGGTTTACCACTGCTATCTAGGAGGCATTGCTGGGCGAGGAGAGTCATAGATTCATGGATATTAGGAAATTTTTTGCCTATTGTGGCTGATCCAATCTTATAGCCATGAGACTGCGTATAAAAAAATAGAGAACTAGCGAGTATAGCAAGCAGATAGTACTTCTGTTTTTGGACTTCCTTGAAAAAATTCATATTGAGTTATCCATTGATCATAAAGTAAAGATTAATAACAAGAACGTTACTTCAAATATTTGGTTTTTACAAATTAAGGCTGGTCAAAGCTCGCCGAGGTACCGACAAGTTAACTCCCAATGTGCAAGAATGCGGCGCATGATTCAATCAAAATTATACAAACGCCATCGATTCACGCCCAACGGTTAAGAAGAAAGCATCAAGGGTACGGCGATACGTTTTCATTGATTCCTAATACTTAGGCGGACGATGTAGGGTGATTTATTGCCAAATCCTCGTTGACATCTGACCACCACCTCAAATAATTCTTCGCCGCAGATTCCCCTTGGACTACCAATTTCTTCTTCAATGCGTCAGTCAGATCAAAATCAAATGTACTAACACCTATGGTGTCAATATAAACAGTCCTATGCCAGTCATCGCTATGAAGATGTTGACTATCTTGCGTTGCAATGACCGTTTTAACTAGCTCCATGCTGTAATCAAGAAAGTTATCGATATCTGCACTTTGGGGCGCTTGCCCATCTCGAAAAACTGCAATCTCTTTTCCAGAATCAAGCCGAAAACCGAGCGTTTCTTTGTTGTAAACATTAGGGCTAGAAGAAGGTGACTTCTTTTTTAACTTTTTGTTCTCTTTTTCATAATAAATGGGAATTCTTAACAAATTGGGATCAGATAGATATTTTTGCCTATCAAATAATTTCACTGGATAGTTATTGATGGCTCCACCATCCACAAAGACATCGTTCCTATCATCTCGAATTGCGCGGAAAAAAAGTGGAATAGACATTGATCGACGGACAGCGTCAACCACTCTCATTCTTGGAGTATGTTCAACCGAATAAACTTCTCCAAAATTTGTAGATATGTTGGACGCATACACATATAAAGGTATGCCCGAGTGTTCCTCTAGCGCTTTAAAAGTAATGTCTCTACTGCCCGTTTTTCTTTTCAATAAGTCCTCTATCCAATCTCTAAAGTAATCACCCTTGTACCAGCCAAATTCCTCTTTTAATCTCTTCATATCCTTGATTACGCCCCAACTATCATCCTTAAAATCATTAAAATCCAGCGCTTTCATTTCCTTGAGTGTTTCTGAATTACTGTACCCTGCTGCAAATAAGACAGCATTTATCGCACCTGCCGATGTGCCTCCAACTCGTTCAATATTCTGAAGAATCCCCTCGCTCTCAAGGATTTTCATAGCACCGACATATGCAATACCTTTGACACCACCGCCTTCGAATACCAAGTTTTTAAATGGATAAGTCATAAATTTTCCTAACTAATCTTAGAAATCATTGAGAGAACAGCATAGTTTCGAGAGCTTTGATGTTTTAAGCAATATAGTCCGAAAACATGAATTATCGTCAATATAACGGGTTTTTTATTGATATATCAAGTTAAAAATGCACTCTATTTGAATATTTGTTCACTCATTGTGATACTGACCAGTTATCTCCCAACGTGTCAGGATCTGAGTATAAAATCGGTATGGTATTGACAAGTTAACGAGCTAAGTCGAGAAAAACAGGTGAATTGGCGTTCTATATCGCCACTGCTCTTTCCCAAGACGCAAAGGCGCGCTGTCTGAAAAAGCGATAGTTCTCAGCTGATACTAAGTGACGCCCCAGATTGAATAAGTTGTAGACAGCAGCATGAGCATTCTAGAATCGTTGTGCCTGCTGCATTGATTTAAACTTCCTCATGCCCCGTTCTCTCACTATTGGTACGCGCGTGCGATAGCTCACATCGATTGTTGGCGTACTGCGATGTGTTGTGAATCGTTTCAGGAATAAGCTCTCTATGAGCCACTCCTTAACTTCTGAGCTTATCAGTGATAATCTTTCTGGGTTCGCATTTGTATTTATGCAATAACCGCTTAAAGAAGCGCTTTGCTGTCTTTCCGTCGCGCCGCTTCTACAAAAATACATCAACTACTTCACCGCCTTGATCTACAGCTCTCCACAAGTAGTGCCGCTGACCCTTTATGGTAACAAGCACCTCATCAATGCAGAACGTATCGGCATACCCTTGACGCTTCCTTCTCAATCTCTGGGCATATTTCGAACCGAATTTGTTACACCAGAGGCGAATAGCCTCGTAGCTGACAGTCACGCCCCGCTGAGCTAGCAGGTCTTCAATATCTCGATGACTGAGGTTGAACCGGTGATAGAGCTATACGGTATATTGATTGATTTCAGGCGGTAATCGGTGTGTCCTTCTAGACACATAAGTTACAGACAATACCGGAAACATAGGTTACACATTTGAGCATTTGGGAGGTCCCCAGATGCCTTGGAAAGAGCGGCGGCGATATAGAGCGCCAATTCACCTGTTTTTCTCGGCTTAACTCATTAATTTGTCAACGCCTAGCTCTGGCCTATAGACTACCTATAAGTTATAAAGATTTGATACACATAAAGCCTAAACAGCCGCGCGTGTTTGGGTCGGCTGGATTTGCTTGTTAGAAGCGGCATCAATTCTAGACATTCTCATACTCATTTTCACCTTGTTCAAATACCAAATTATGAGACAAAGCCAATGTTTTGATTTGTGGGTCCTTAAAGACAATTCTGGCCCTCAGTACAAAAGTACCCCACCCATTCAATGTAATAGCGAAGTTGTCACTAGCTTTTCTTGACTTTTTAATCGGATTTTTAAACGAAGAGTGCAACTGATATTCAACATATTTAATATCATTAATATTATCTCCTTCAGTTGCATCAATAAATGCGGTCCACGCCCACCAGTGAGTATCACCTTTTTTACCCAAATACTCGGATGTATTGCGAAGAGCGTAACTCATAACTCTTGCTCCTCTAGTTTTACAACATATGAATTAGCAGAAAATGACCCCTCGAATATTTCTTCGTCTAATTCAAGAGTCATGAAAACATTTGCTGTCCCTTCAGGTAGATTTGGCGCGATATATAGAGCACGGTCTTTCAGAATGTTGCTTGAAATGTCTTCACCAAGGGGATTTCCATCATCACCCCTAGGCGAACTTATCACATTCTTCCCGACATATTTCCGAACATCCATGCCATCCTCAAAGTCTATCCATATTTTTTTTGTTAAGGCGCCTTCCATTTTTTGAGAAAAGCCAGCTTTAAAAAGTACAACAACAGCTCCTGCAATTTCCAAAATCAGCGCATAAAATAGTTTGTCTTTATAAGCATCTTCTAACCCTGACAAGCCAAAAAATACGCCCCAAATGGTAAGTCCGGTAATAATCAGGAAGGCACTGATAAACACCCAGAATAGAATCCATTTTTGCGTGTTATTCATATTTTGTGGTCTTCATTGATTATGGTACTGACAAGTTAACCCTCAATCTGCCAGTATTCACTCCATGACACAATCAAAATTGTACAAACGCCACCGTTTCCCGCCCGAAATCATTCAATATGCCGTCTGGCTCTACCATCGATTCAACCTTAGTCATCGTGATATCGAAGATTTGATGTCTCAACGTGGCATCGAGGTGAGCTATGAATCGATTCGTCTATGGTGCAACAAGTTCGGATCGAAGTACGCCCAGAGATTAAGGAGAAAGCATCAAGATTCTGAAGCTGATATTCCTCGGACTCATATATCATTCCAAGCTTTTCTTGAGACTCAATGTGATTCTTGTTGCCGGCTTTCTCGTACCACGTTATCGCTTTATAGTAATCCTGCTCTACATCTTTTCCGTTAAAGTACATTTCGCCAATTTGAAACTCTTCACTAGGGTCAGTCGCGATATACTCATCGAAACTAGAGTCAATTTCTTGTGATTTAAGCGCCTGAGAAAACCCTAAAATCAACATGATGAATGCTACTCTAAAATCAAAGAATCTAATTTGTATTCTCATAAACGCACCACTTTAGTCACTAATGTTATTGTTATCCAAGCTAAGTTCGACAGCTTTAGGTCGAGAATGTTTTGGAGGATTGTTAACCAGGCCTCGCCTTATCAGATGGTAGCAGCCGCTCGGGATATGTGATGATCCCTTCCTTGGTATAGCTAAAAGGTAGACTATGGCCCGGAATGCCGCCAGAATCTGGCCGATTAAGTTGTGAGTCTCCCTAAGGTTCCTCAAAACAGGTTTCTAGCATGAGAGTCGACGATTACGTCATACACATGAAGGGCGAACCTGCTGATAAGTATGCTCGCCAACCAGGGCATTGGGTTATTGCTTCGCTGACTCAGACTATGGGTTGGGACAGAGAAACCCAAATAGTGACCTTTGAAGGGCATAAAATACTGGTGCTTGGATATGGCGACGAGCTTCAATTTCTCCCGGCTATCGCGGTGAACTATAGCGATCGAGCCATCACTAAACTAGAAGCGCAGCGGCTGATAACTCGATTCTTGAGTGTCCTTAATTGGGCCGAGGGAGTTGGATCCATTTCAATTGAAAACTGGATAGGAGGCAGTAGACCTATCCGTACCCGGGCGCGTAATGGAGTCAACTATACGACCTCCTACTTTCGCATTACTTACCTACCTCAATACCTTTCTGATGAGCTTTGCAGGGCGCTGGCGCTTTACAGAGAAGGAATGGGTCTTAGACATGTACACGCCGGCTACAGCTTTTTAAGTTTCTACAAGGTCATTAATTTGGTACATCGATCTGGCCGAGATCAAAAAGCTTGGATTCGCGACAATATCCCAAGCTTAGCCCAAGATATGCAAGATAAAGCAGTAAAGCTAGCGGCTGAGTATCATGAGAGGATCGAAGACTTTTTGTACATATCATGTAGGTGTGCGGTCGCACATGCTGGAGAAGACTCGAACATGGACCCGGACAATATTGAAGACTCACTAAGGCTTCAAAAGGGCAATCCAATAATCGCTGCCCTAGCTGAGTATATGGTTTCTTCGCACTTCGAGCTCCCAACGAAGCAACAAATCTGGCAAAGACACTATTATGAAGTGGCTGGATTCGCCGAGGTATTCGGCGAAGACCAGGTTTTCCGCATTCAGGAGAACGAATTTATTCCGAGGCGCGCCATAGCGATACCAGAACCTATTAGCGTGCGCCAATGGCATGATAAGCGGTATGGTGTGTTTGAAAACCTGAATACCAGAGTGAGAGGGATTAGCGGCGGGCAAATATTGATAGAGTGTAGTTCGCCGGACAGGCTTTTTATCGTAGAACTGATCGTTGATCTGATTGAAAACCGCTTTTTCCTGGACATCGAGAACCCAGTAATACGGGAAGGAGCGGAAAAGCAGCATATACGCTACCGGATTGATCATCTGAGATATTTGGACGATCTCATTGGCAATGGTGAAGAGGAGATCTTTCTTAGTGAGAGCAATATTTGCTTAGGCAGGAAAGATGCAAACCTACCCGTAAATATTGACCAGCAAAAGACGCATGAGCACATGCAAGCGCAAATTGAGCAGCTTGAGGCTGAGTTGCTTTGAGTGTTCGTGTTGCCGTTGTTTGAAGAAATGCGCTCAGATTGTAAATGCAGTAGTTTTCAGTGGTTGATGGTCTCATCAGGACTGGTACTGACAAGTTAACGCTCAATCTGCCAGAATCCGACGCATGGCTCAATCAAAAGCGTACAGGCGCCATCGATTCCCACCAGAAATCATTCAATGTGTTGTTTAGTGCCATCAACGATTCAGCGTTAGCGATGGTGCTATGCCAGTAGCAAACAGCTCAGTTATCCGGTAATTGCATTACCGTAAACCTTCTGGAGGTTATGGTTCTAAAATCGGGGGATAAGTCAATATCATCAATATTTTCTAGCTGCGCTGTTTTTGTCATTTAGCTTAAGTACGGACTGCACCGCTTGCTTGACAGGGCCTTTGACTTTATGTGTATTGAGATAATGCTGAGTTCTGAGAGAAAGAACCCTGCGTAGGAATGAATAGTCTTTGCTATCATACTTTTTCATTAGTTTATCTAATTCCACTTTTTGGTAATCGTCGAATGATTCTGATACATCTAGTGAATAGAAATAATATATTATGTCATATGCAGGAGTATTGTTAGCATCTCGCACATTCCTCATTATCTCCCTTAATTCTGGTTTGCATAAAGCATCAACAATAGACTCAACATTCTTCATAGTCCAAGCGAATATTGTAAATCTAACAACCTTCGCTAACTCTAAAGTGTTAACACTTTCTATTTCAGACTTTTTGAAACCAATAACTTTGCCGTATTTCTTCTCGAGATATTTAGTTAATTCCATAAGCTCATCTTCACTGCATAAACAAATGCTAATAAGTCTCAAACCGGCGTCGCATATAGTCTGTATAACCTCTTCAATTTTATCTTTGCGTAAACTCCCGGCCTTATTTTTTAGTATTTGGCTTAAAATTTGGATGTTTTTTTGCAATACATTGATCTGATTCTCAGCTTCATTCTCTTCGTTTGTATCTGATTCCTCTTGTTGATTTTCTTCGATCCGATCCCGTTTTTGTCTTTCTATATTTCTTTCTTCTTCGATTGACCTATCTGAGAGTATTTGCTGAGGGATAGTGGTTAAAAGCTCGTTAAAAAGTTTAGTTTCATTTTTGTCAAGCTTTGCTGGCTCGAATGTGTCAACTGCATAAATAGTATGGGCCAGTATATCATCCAATATATTAGTATCATTTGCATGATGGATTGCAAAAGTAAGCGCTAAAGTATTCTCCTTCAAATAGCTCTTTTCCATCATTGCGAATAGGTCTTTATTGTTCTCTTTATATGTGTTGGCAAGTTGACGCCCTAGGAAAAAGAAATAGCTATAAGGTACGCTAAAATGCACATAACCGTCGCTAGTCATTTTGAGAATACCTTGTTCTCCACATATCCTAGACAGCACGGAGTCAGGAATAATAAATACGTCGCGGTATTCTGAAATAAATTCATAATAGTCTGAGACAAGTATTCTTAAGGTATTTTTAGCTTTTTTATGGATAAATATTGCTAAATGGCTGGAAAAATTAAAGCAGGCATTTATATTTTCGTCAGTCCTTTCAATGCCGGACTTTATTATTCGTGCCAGAATTAGCGCAAAGTAGCAATGTCCATATGCGGTAATCTGGATGTCAGTTGGCATAAATACTTCGTGTGTTTGAAGTATAGACAATATATAGAACGGATAGCGAGGCACAACCTTGTTACTAATTATTATAGAATTAATGTCTCTCTCTATTTTGTCGATCTTCTCTAGCTCAGCATCACTGCTTGCCAGATCCTTATTACTTGAAAGAGCTAGCCACTTTTTAATTAAGAGCTCTTGTTTTGAATGCGAGAATGGAGCGAATCTAACTACAGTATAATCAGCTAGATGAACTTCGTCTTTGAAGAACGCATGGTAGTCATCGGATGAAGTTGCTACTATTATTCGTAGAAAATCGTTTTTACAAAATTTCACATGTTCAAGTGAGTTCGCTGAATTGCTGAGATTATCAAAGACTACTGTAAGTTTTTCTTGTTTTATCCAATATTCAAAATCACCCTCAAACTGCTCATTGTAAAGCTTTTCTAATATTTTCTTGCTTGGATTTTTGTTTCGAATGTCGTCTAAATCGACAAACAGTACAGCGGAAGCTTTTCCTGATAAATCAGAAAAGATGCGGCTTAGTAATTTGGTTTTACCGCTTTGCTGTTCGCCAATTAATATGATTCTGTCATATTGTAAAAGGTCATCAATATCTTGTAGATGCTTTTCCTTATCGCCTAAATTTAGCTGGGCATATATCTGCGGAAAAACAAAAACATCTTCTAATAAAGTTACGTCTCTTGTTTGAGAACAAAATTCAATTTTATTTAGAGATTCTGCAAAACCTTTTACTGGTAAAAATGATGTCCTAATTTCATCAATGACATTTTTTATTCCTTCATATACATTCTGCCAAGCTGAGTCTTCGTCTTCCCAAGTAGAAACTGGCTTTCCTTTGCTTGGTAGTACTTCAAACGTCTTCAAACTATCAAAGTCTTTCCATGCGCAATCCCTAACTATGATAGATATTAGCCTAACCGATGAATTTTCTGCCCTAGCTTTAGCTAACTCCCATTCTTCGATACACGCTTCGGAGTTTAGGAAATCTGGTGTTATGAGAAACGTTATTAAGTCAGAAGATTCTAGTTCGCTTCTTATTTTCTTTGACCAGTTTTGACCTGCGAGAATCATCTGATCATGCCACGTTCTTATTAGTCCGTTTTTCTCTAGTGTTGCGAGAGCAATTCTCATTCGAGCTCTATGTTTTTCATCAGCATGACAATAACTGAAGAAAAGCTTTAACCGGTAGTTGCTCATATTTATTTCGCCCCTGGCTTTGCTTTGTGTATTTATTGGCACCAACCACAACAAAGTAGTAGTTTTAAGTTAGAGCTGCGTTCAATTCGGAGGTCTTTACCGATTATGCGTAAACTAGTTATCAGAGATACGCATAATATGTCGAGCTAAATCGAGTAATTTACCGCCTCTAATTTTCTAACTTTTTATCCCGCTTTTCCTGTTGAGCAGTATGCTCTTTTTTGATGAGAGTTTGATATGTGGTTTAAGTTAACGTACATCTTGTAGGCAAAGTTTTGTCATATTCTTTGTTGGCTTATAAATGCTCAGCAAGTTTCTAGACTGATAGTAACGACTTGGTCTTAGAAGCCAATGCTAGCGTCATTAAACTTCTTACCCCAATCTGTTTAGTCTATTTGGTTAGCTTTCATACTAAGGAAGAGAGGATACCCACAAAATCAAAGAGATAGAAGCAGAGTCTCAGTCATATTGGTAATCAATACAAAGAAAGTAAGAAGCACTTGAAAGCTATGTTTTATACAAATCATAACCTTTCGGCCATTTTGCATTGTTTCAATAACTTAACCTTCTCGCATTGTCATTTTTAAATGCCAAAAGAAATAGTTGCTTGTTTTTATTAATATTTTGTAAGTTTATGATTAACTCTTCGTAGACGATGCCTAGCTGGAAACTTGATGATTTAGTCTAGTAAGAATCAGTCTCAAACCTTCCGAGTCGCTCTGGGCTATGTGATCAAGGGCTGGCAAAAACACTTCCGTCACAATATCCCGCGGCCGCCAGCCGTATATTGTGTTAAACGGTACTAACAATTTAAGTGGTACTGACAAGTTAGCCCTCAATCTGCCAGTATTCAGCGCATGACTCAATCAAAAATGTACAAACGCCACCGATTCCCGCCTGAACTCATTCAATACGCAGTGTGGCTGTGCCATCGTTTCAATCTAAGGCGCCTCGTCAGCAGGCCACAATAACTTGTGCGTAAACCCGACGAATCCGACGACCCGTCGCCTGCCCATAAATTATGAGCCCCATGACTTGGCGTCGGGTGCGTCGAGTCGTCGAGTGGTGAAGGAAAACTTTCTGCGGACTATGCCTGGGCCAACGGACTGCGAAAACTCATAGTCCGTCGCTCCAAATCATAACTCGATGAAATCCAACGAAAAATGGTGGGCCCACCAGGACTCGAACCTGGGACAAACGGATTATGAGGCAGTCGAACCGGGGGCCCGGTTGAACTTAGTAACTTGAAGAATTCTAACCGCTTTTCTCCTGCCTCGCCACCAGGGCCTACCGAAAACGAACCTATTCCGAAATTGACTGGGGTCGGTTGGCTCACCGAACTGGGTAAGTGGCAGATTCCAAAAGGGTTTCAGTGACCGAACACCGAACTGAAACCGAAATTGTTACGGACAAATTGAGGAGTTATGGAGTGGCTCATAGAGAACTTAACCCAGAAACGATTCACGATACATCGCAGTACGCCAACAATCGATGTGAGCTATCACACGAGCCTACACGGGTGCGAGAGCGGGGCATGCGTAAGTTCAAATCGATGGAACAGGCGCAGCGTTTTCTAAATGCCCATGCGGCTGTCTATAACTCATTTAACCTAGGCAGACATTTGGTGTCAGCTGAAAACTACCGATATTTTCGACTGCGAGCTTTTGCGTCTTGGGAAAAGGCAGTGGCAATATAGGAGTTCCTAATCAGGGCTTTTGTCGATCGAGACAGTTAACTTGTCAATACCCCATATTTGTTGGGCGCGGAGGAGGCTGAAATACTGGGAATCTGACACTCTTAAGAATGACCGATTCGGGCCCATAGTAGGAATTTTGACCGATAATCCTCGTATGCAGATTTTTCGGACAAATATCTAATTGGGGTTCTGGCATGAGTACGATCTTCATCAACTACGTCCGCAGGAGCTGGACGACTCTGCTGGAAGGTGCATTAAACACCGCTACTTGTCTAAAATTAGGGTTTAGCTTGGGCGTATTGATCTAGAAATGCCGATTTAATAACTATATGGCCATAAAAATATGAAGGCGAGAATATTCCTCAGTAGTCCTATCGCGTAGCTTGAAAAATTTCGATTTAGGTCTATATTATGACAACTAGTTTTGAGGTTTGCTTAAAGCTCGTGTTAGTTTTGCTGCAAATAGCGCGTTTTATGTGCGTGAAATGATTAAAGCTTTGACGTTTTTTAAAGATATAAAGGCTTATTGACGCCAATTTAGCTGGTAGAATCTGCGGGCTCGACTATGAGCACTAAAGTAAAAGCAAATACTTCGGATGATGATTTAGTCAATTCTTGGGACGTTCTCGGATTTAAAAATCTTAGTCTGGAAAGATCAAGAAAGCTAGACAACGAACTAGAAGGATTGATTCAATTCGTGATGTGTGAACTTGAAAATAATTCCAAGCGGTTTCCGAATGAAAATGAGTCAGTGGGTGTAGATACTAAAAGAACGCAAAAATGACTTTAATAGGCTGTGCAATAAAGTAGTAGCCCGAAGCAAGAACTGCGCTAGATATGAATAAATAGAGAATTGCTTTCCTAAGTCCAAGATCGCTAATCTCATTTACTCTCTGCCATTTTTCCACATAGTGCCAGTCATTCTTTTCATTGGCTTGATTTACTAGCTCGATCAGAAGGTTTTCATGCGCGCCATCTTGATTTGATAACGTAGCCTGCTCCATGATCGCTGCCTTCTCCAATGCTTGCACCTTTATTCTCATTCGTTCATCCACATACTCATCTAGTGAACCAAACGCCTTTACTTCTGGCGGGCAAGCAATACTGGTCAAGGTTTTAGCGATTACAGACAAGAGCCCAGCAAAGTAAATAATTACGAACTCCAAGGATATAGAAATATCGAAATTTTTTTGTGTTGCGTTATCTAGAACGATTGATAGACCCGCAATAATGGGTATTGATAGAGTTGCCAAGTTTGCGGCGTTTACGATCCACAATTCCGATACAGTCTGTAAGTTCTTCCAGGTTGCGAATTTAACTGCTTTTTTGTGATATCTAATCACTAGCCCTGTCATAGGATTCTCGGGACTCCCCTTTTGGCTGTCATTACTCAAGCTCATATATTACGCTCAATCAAGTTCTTTGATGTTGCAATTTGGCCATGGAATCAACTCAGTCTCCAATCCATGCCGCTTAATCAGTGCGGCCAATTTATTTGATGCATGCTGCACTTTTAGTCGAACAAGGCGTTTATCATTCGAGCCGATAACACCATGTTCAAGTTCCTTACTAACACCTACCATCACCATTTTTATTCTAGATTTCACGTCGTCTGGAATGTTTTTTCTAATATGTTTTTTGGCTAACCTCCCAAGTACTCGAATTCGAGTGCTTTCCCTTAGAACTTCTTCCTCTGTTTCGCACAATGCAATCATCGCAACAATGATGTTGTAATATTGCTTTATTGCGTCTTCAGCATCCTCTAAGAATTCTTCACGTGAGATGAGAATGTCAGGGTTTGTCTTTTTCGCAGTTGTTAGGATTTTATTTGCTAACACTGCTTCGAATTGTGCCTCCTCTTTTAAATTCTCAACAGTATTGCGTTGTTCTGCTGGCATATTTGAAATTTCTTCAATTATTGAAGTTAGAGTCAAATTGGGCATCTTGATATATGTCCTATCTTGTTGTATTTATTATGGAAATTAGACCCAAAAGTGCCATATTCCAACGACAATTGACCGCGTAGCCTCGATTCTGGCTGAACAGCGAACGGTAAATATTATGATCAAACAAGCGGGATGGCAATATTTCAGTTAGTAAAGGTAATTTGCTTGTTAGGCCGGCCTAGCGCGACCACTAACTGCAGAAATCTTCGAATTCGGGAAATAGCATTGCTGGAAATATGAGGTTCTGCTAACGATCCACAGTGGACATATAGCTCTATTTCCCGTGGTTAGATCTTAATTGTCTCTCTATGCGATCTAATGCCTTTACAGAATGTGGCTCTTTTTCTTCTATCAAGTTTGTAGAAACCCCCAGAATTTAGTGAGATACTGCTGGGACTCGAATGTAGTCAGGCATGCACACTTTTCCCGACAAATTGAGTATGCTTTCTATACAAACGCTTGTGACCGATATATTTACTAACAACAATGATTGAGCTATCAGCACCTTCACTTTGGGATTTGCTTAAGCATGCAGCTTTATGGTTGAGGAATCTAAGCCGGGCAGGCGAAGCAAGGAAAACCGAATCCCGGGCGGCTGTGCGACAAATTATCACTGCCGCGCAAGAAACCTCCGTTTATGTCAGACGCCTGAACGAAACTGGCAGACCTAGTCATAGTGCTGAAGCTAAGATCTCCAGGCTATGGACTGAGCTAAGTTTTCAACTCGAAGACCTTGGGATTGAGAAACTAGCTAAGCGATGCAGAATCAAAGGCAAATACTGGTCCGACCCGAGTCACTACGACAGCGAATTTTTGGAAAAAGCTGATATTAGTTTGGATCGAATGGAGAAACTGTCCAAAGAGATACTTGCAGATATTGGCCATTAGTAATCAATTAAATAGGGGACTCAGACAAGACTGCCCCGTTGATTTGAGCGGCAGCTCTCGCCAATTCTTATGAACACAATTGATATCCGCAAGTTTGAAGATACTTTCATCGTCCACTTTGGAACTGAAGGACACCGGATCAATGCGTACACATTAGCGAGCACACTCGTAGGAATTGCTGACGCCGCGAAGGCAGCAAACGCCACGATCAATCCTGGCTATGAAATAGAAGTGGTAGTAGAAACGCTATCTGACGGTAGTTTTAGAGCGTCATTGAAGGCGCTCTATCACCAAACTCAAAGTATATTTTCTTCAGAACCTGTTAAGGCCATTACATATAGCATTATCGGTGCATTTATATATCAGCACACGCTTGCGCCAGAAACCGAGATAACTATTACAACATCCGAGAACGAAGTGGTTATTGAGCAGGGGAACACGCGAGTTGTTGTGCCGCGAGAAGTGCATGAGGCAATCAAACAAGTCGAGAAGAATACGAATTTTCGCAAAGGTATTTCGAATGCCGTGCGCGCAATTGAATCAGATAAAGAGGTATATTCAATAGGATTTAGCGGAAGTGTTGAAGAGCGAAAGCCGCCTGTAGAAATACCAAGAGAGAAATTCATCTTACTGACTACTGAGTTTGAAAGAGAAGAACCCGACACCAGAGAGATGATTGAACTGACCGACTTGCATATTTTAAGGGCTGTCCTTGAAAGAACGAGCAAGCGGTGGCAATTCGGATGGAACGGCCAAAGAATTTCCGCTCCCGTAATAGCAGGAAAGTTCTACGATGACTTTTTCTCTCATCGTATAACTATAGCTCCAGGCGATGTATTGAGAGTTAAACTGAAGATTAAGCAGAGACTCAATAAAGACTTGGGAGTTTATCTCAATGAATCCTACGAGGTTATTGAAGTCTTGGAGCACATTCAAAGAAATGAACAAATTCCCTTGAATATTCCTTACAATCAGAGCTAGCAAGCCAGTCATTAATAGCTATAAGAAGTGAATTCAACCATTCAGTGTTCCGGTATTTACTATTACCGGAATATTTTAGTTTTACTCCAGCCTGGCCGGGCCCGAACATTTGATAGAGTTTCTTTTAGTTGTGTTATTTGCATAATAAGCCTATTTCGACAATTATGATCAGTCGAAAAGCGCAAATATTCGGAGTCCAAATTGACGTCGATAAGCAACGAATACTGGATTGAGGAAGAAAAAAGAAGCGCCGAGAGGGCTGCAAGGGCTAAGAAGTGGCTCAATGACAACTCCCTTCAATCACTTGAAGAATGGATAGATCTTAAAAAAATTGAGTTTTATGACTTGGTTGATCTAGACCTTCTAACCTTCTCTGAGCAACTTAATCCTGTTTCTCTACCTCAGCACATTGCCTCACTTTCTGAGTTGGGGAGTCAGTTCATAGGTGTAATTCCGGAGTACCAATCTCGCGAGTCGGGAAATCTCTTCTGGTCAGGTTTTGAGTCCTATCATGGTTACTTGATCGAAAAAGACGTTCTGGACTCAATGATTGAGAATCAAACCCAGAAGTCGAAGCCTGACCGAGCGCGTAAGTATGTAGATATCTGCGCGAAATATGGAATTGCGACAGAGTTGGCCGAGTTGTATGCGCCATTTGAGGAGAGCCGCTTTATAGCAGGCCCGTATTGTGATTTGTTACAAAGAACTGACAATAATGACGCGGCACGTGGTTATATTGAGAGTTTTTGCCAGTTGTGCGGATGTTGCATATCTGAAAAACCGAGGTTTCAGTTATCAGATGATTTTCTATGTTTTCGGTGTTCAAAGTTAGTGGTTGCAAGACTTGAGCACATGGCTAGAAGTATGAATAAGAGCAGCCTGACTGCGGTCGAAGAGTCAATTAGAACTCACCATCAATGGAAAGCTAAATTCCAATCTAAGTTGTTTAGAAAACCAGTATATGTAAAGCTTGCGGAACTCTTTGGTGCTAACAAAAATGATTATCGACAATCACTTCTTCGAGATTTTCCAGAACCAAGCGAGTTAGAGTACTTGCCTAAAGCCCCTGCGCTAAAGATAGTAGACAACCCATTCGACGGAACTACAGTATCTCGAAATTGGGTGCTGAAGAGAGATAAGGAAAATTGCCAGTTATGCGGAGTTGGGCCGGAATTTGGAAGTCTGGGCAAACTTGAAGCTCATCATATCGTGCCAAAGGCGGCGGGAGGCACAAACGTAGCTACAAATATGATTACCCTATGCACCCAATGTCATGACCATGAAACTTGGTTCGGACATAAAAGGGCATATAAAACTACAGACGAAGGGCATGGGTTGCCGGTTGAGTGGGAGTATGAAATTGTCCCAGAATTGCTAAATGCTTCTCGTGACAAGCTGGCAGCTATAGAAGATTTGTTTGAGCCAGAGGTCGATTGGGTGCTAAAGGCAAAGCTTCAATTTTCATCATCTTACGGTCTCAGCGAACGTATTTTGTCTCAATTAGAAAGACAAAATGTAAAGCGGCAAACTGAACTTAGGAAGCGGGTATATAAATAGCGTTTTGATAGTCCATGGTTGGGTAGGCGAGCCTTGGAGTGCTTTTCAATGTTTCCAGTAATCACAATTATTATCGGAAATAGCTACTGCTAGTAAATTGCATTACCGAAAATATTGGCCCAATATTTTCTAAAAAAATACTGTAAAACGATAAAGTGCGGTTTTGATTTTACTTTCACTCAACAGCATTTATCATAGTGACAATTTCCTTCATGGGTTTATGCGTACAGGGTCTGCCTGGAGCTACTTTGTTTATTATCTTTGGAATGTCAGCATCAGGCTGGAGAATTGCAGGGTACATTAGAGAGAGGTGATCTGTGGTTAGTGTCTTGTTTCCAAAATCTATTTGCTCTTGATTATTTCTATTTGTTTGAATTTTGTATTTCATTTTTCTTGCATTAAAAATCGCAGCTTTTAAAAATTTGTCCTTGGTAATCATATTAAATACCCTTGAGCTATCACGAGTTTATGTTCAAGGCCACACATGAAATTGCGGCGAACAATATTGCTAATATTATGTTCCGGTAATCATCACCTTGCTGGCATCAACATACACATGAAATACACCAAACTTTTCCAGTTCTGAGGGCAGCCCCAGAATCTCATGAATTAACCGAGTGGCACCTTTCCATTCCAGTTCCGAGTTAGGTCCGTCC
This sequence comes from uncultured Roseivirgaceae bacterium, assembly GCA_964351175.1. Lineage (GTDB taxonomy): Bacteria > Bacteroidota > Bacteroidia > Cytophagales > Cyclobacteriaceae > Fulvivirga. Next base: position 22,178 of record CAYGNU010000003.1, read on the forward strand.
ATATCGATGGCATTCACGAAATCCAGAAATATGAGGATGCTGGGAATGCTATTGAGTTCCCGCAGATAGTAATGACCGGCCAATCTGTTGGCGTACTGGTAGAAAGTTCCGGACCATGGCTTGCTGTTTCGTGGTGAATAATATTTCTTGGCCTTCGACAGGCTGGCTTCAATGAGAGCAAGAGATTTCCCCTTCGCACCAGTCGCGGGAGAGGCCGCCTCCGGGATGTGCGCCTTCGCTTCCAGTAAGATGGGACGCTCATTGCTCGATATTCCAGTGCCGTCCCAAACCGGGCCCCATTTGGGCCAAAATTCTTTTAGTGGAAATACAATAGACTCTGAAACGCCCAGTTTTCTCAGGGCTACGGCATCTCTATATTCTCTGTATTCCTCATTCTTGAGAGGAGACGTCCACTCCACGGTTTCTCCTCGATCCAGGGCCCCGGCTTTTCGTAATGCCTTGAGCAATAAGTCGGGATGCTCTTCAACTACCAACTGAAGCAGCCGTTGGCTTCCGACTCTACCTGTACTTTCAGATTTACTTGTCGCCATTCAATCAGTCCTATTTTGGGTAACATATTATCAGAGATATACAGGCTGTAGAAAAAGCAAAATGAAACACCTTGGCCTTAACCTAGCAGCCGATAAAGGCAGATACTGGCATTAGTTACTCATCATCTTTTCTAGACTGAAAACATGGGAGAGTTTTCGGGCGCTAAAGAATTGCTGCATTGAAGTACCCTGCACTCTGCGAACCGTAGCTAAAGTGCAATATATAGACTCCAGATTCCGTAAACTCAAAGGTTAAATCTTCGCCGCAGTTCCCGCCGACTCTTTTTAGGTCGGAATCGTAGACATGAATCTGCGTATCATAACTACTCGGAGTTTCACCATTTCCTGGATTAGAAGCGCAGCGTGTTTTTTGTTGAGTGCTCAAGGGAGTGTTAAGCACTGTGCTAGCGATAATTTTTTGTCCCGATTCAGCAAATAAGTGATAGTAGTTGCTAAATGTAGTGCTAGATAACAAGTTCGAGGCAGTCAAACTGATAAGCATTGGAGAGCTCGGAGTGCCATTTCCATCACTAAGAGTTCGAACTTGAATGCTAGATTCGATTACTCAAAAATCGGCGGTTCCTTCCAGTTGCCTTAGTTCTACATAGTAACTTTGCGCACCGACTTTAAGATTTGGCAGGACTAAACGCCCTTCTTCTTGGTAATAGATAGGCCCAATGTCCGCACCTTCAGCAAGAACAGATATCAAGCAAATTAAACCAACAACTGGTACTTTAGCAAATTTCATAGTTATCTCTTTTTTGGGAATTGGTCCCCCAGCCTTCGGGGTAGAACAGCACTATAAGGTGGCCAAGCCTTGTTTGCACGAGATTTACTAAGTATTAACAATACCGCGGCTCAAGTCGTGAAGACTACGACTAGACCAAGTGCCGTATGCTACTTTGATCGGGAACCGCTAATGATTTGCAATTAATTCAATAAGGTCTCAAATCAACGAAATGGCAACAAACTCCTGCACGCTATAAAAATTGGTTTCAAGCGCACTCAAAAGAAAAAAATAAGGTGACCTCCACCCACCGACACCGCAAAGGCATCGATGGGCGGGTCTCGTCATTGGCTCGGAGGAATGATTTTAAGTTGCGGCTTGCTGTGATCTACTCTTCCGGTGATCGGATTGGTTTGATATATCTTGTCACCCACCTGTTTCAATCCCGCGCCCGGCAACCTTCTCCCGAACGAATTGTGAGGCCTCAGGACACCTTGCCTGTCAGCCTTCAGGTAAGGCTTCGAATGATCAACTTTGCCGGTGATGGGATTGGTGGGCTTCATGATGGTGCCCGGCTTGATGCCTTCCTTGGGAGGTGTCACCTGCGCGACTGAAGTCACTGAGAGTGTTGAGAGTATGACTGTAATCAATAGTGTCCTAAAAAATAACTTCATAAGCTTTCCTGTAATTGGTGATGGTTGAATTGGAATATCTGCTATTGAATCCCATCTGTAATAACTTTGAATTTTGATGTAAGCCGATCGTAGTCTTTCGATATCGCGCCGGCATAGTAAGTGTTTAGCTTCGCCTTCAACGCCTCCTTTTCTTTCTCTAGCTCGGCCACCATGACTTGGCGCAATTCCGTGCGTTCATTTGCCTCCTCATACTCAACTATCACTTTGTCTACCGCAAACCAACTTCCAATTGCGGCGACTCCACCGCAAACAGCAACCAAGGGACCGCAGACCGAGCCTACAACAGCACCCGATCCCAAACTGGCAATTACCTTGGAGCCTAGTTTTGTTGCGGTTTTCGCGGCTACTTTTGCTGCGGCTTTCTTTGCTAGCACAGCGCCAGCAATACCTGTTGTTGCTAGGGCGAATTGTGGCTGTCCTACACCTATTGATCCAAAAAGGGACATGCCATTCTCTGCCATTAGCACCGATGATGGATTAAAGCTAGTCACACATCCGGAGCTTGGTTGTAGGCTGCTAAGCTGAACAGCTGTCGATCTAAAAGAGTTCTTAATTTCAACATCAATATCAGACGTGATCCTTCGGTTTATTTGTGTTATTCGATTATCTATACTGCTCGTTATAAACTCCTCGATTTTTTGCTGGTGATTGGGAAGGCTACTAATAAGTTTTGCTCCTAGCGCTTGATACTGGCCTGTTACAGAGTAGTGCCAATCCAAATATCTATCTATGCTTGACTCTAGGTTGCTAAATGCTTCGTCGAGTTCATCATTGATGCCTGTAGATACGCTGGACTGAAGTAAGGCTTCTTCGGCTTCCAATACTCGAGTTCGTTCCCCTGCTGCTTCTTGGTACTCAGCTATAATTGCAGTGCAATCCTTCTCATTTGATCTAGTGGCAAAAGATACCGGCCTCATCGTTATATTACTTATAGATATGCTTAGAACAAAAAGCGCGATCAGGGTCAATGTAAATGATTTATCAAAAACGGTTCTTCCTAATATTAGCCAACCTTGGCGCTCTTTCTCTGATACAACAGTAAGTACCCCAAGCATCAGATAAACTATGAGGCCGACAGAAACACTGGACTTTACCGATAAATAAAGCCAAGAAAGTGCTTTTACCCAAGTTTGGTCTATATTTGGTATGATTTTTTGCGCGAGGATTGATCCCACTCCCTCGATGCTTGATAGCAAGCCTCGAGAGAAACCGAGGACAGAAGATTCGAATGATTTAAAAGAACCACTGAAACGGTCTATAGCGAATTGCACTACGTCTTGCTCTTTAAGGCTCTCTTGCTCTGTATTTATGTAGAGTAAGGAAGATGTGACTACAACCCAAATTAGTATTGGAATCTTTATGGTTTCTCTGTGAAAGATTGGTAGAAATCTTGCAACGGTTTCCCGCTCTGCAAAATTTTTTGTGGATGCTTCCATTAGGATTAAAAGCAAAGCCGAAGAAATCACAACCAGCCATTGATGGCAAGTAAGAAGGCTGGCTGTAAGAATTACGACGAAGGAAATTCCAACCGAGGTAATACTGTTTGAAATTCTCAGTATTCCTCCATTCCAGAGCCACCTTTTGGCCTTTCCGCCCTCAGTGCAGCCTGTTGCTATAATAGCTCTCCGAGCAAAAAGTCTATAGTTGATGCGATAGTGATAGATCGGAATAGCGAAAACGCAGCTTATCCAAAAAACACTATAATCTTGAAGTTGGTCATACGGCAGAATTTTCAGCAATCCTAAAAGTACGGCAAGCCATATTAACCTTTCACGTGAATTCAATCTCATTGATTATCTGTCCTGTGTCGCTCGCTTAGTTTCAATATAGTTGCATTCTTTCGCAGGAGGCCGAGTTGAAGAGTGCTTTTACTTCCCTATTTATTCTCCTGTGAATCAATGCTTGGAGAGCTGTTATCAGGGTAGTAGCGAGCTTCTAAAACTCATCCTACGATAATGGTGGTAAAAATCAATCAGTATTCTGTAAGCATTGGTCGATTAAGTTCCTTGATAAGCCTTTTGAGCGGCCAATTGAAAGTGAAATACAGCGGCCGCAGGTGGGCAGCCGGCGGCACCCCTGTTGAAGGGGCGCGGACGGGCGAGGTTGATGAGAGAGGGCCCCAGAGGAGCCCCGGTTGGCGTTTCGGCGGGCGCTCAGCCGCCGGTTTTCACGAGTTGCAGCGATGGCGCGGGTCTGGGGGAGGCTGCCTGAATCCGGCCTGAGGCGCTGGCGGCGGCGTCTCGGAGGGTCTCGGTACTAAGATGGGCATAGCGCTGTGTAATCTGAGGACTACTGTGGCCGAGTACCTGTTGGACCTCATAAAGCGATCTGCCGCAATTCACCAGAAAGGACGCATACATGTGCCGCAAATCGTGGATCCTTAGGTGAGGTAGTCCGGCCGCTTCTCGTATGCAGTGCCAAGCTTTGTGCACTGTCTTGAGCCGGTCATTGGTTCGTGGATTCACAAAAAGGTAGCCGTGACGCAACGAAGGGTCAGGTTGGATTTCATTGAGGACAGTCAGAGCTGAATCATTGAGCGGTACAGAACGAACTCTCTTCGATTTGCTCACAGCTGCTGACACTTTCCAGGTACGGTTCTCTATATCTTCCCAGCGTGCATTGAGGGCTTCTGACAATCGCGCACCCGTAGAGAGCAGGTACAAAGCCGCCTGGCACACTGTCCTTCGTTCATGAGTCGCCAATACACTTAACAAGCGCTCGAGCTCATTTTCATTGAGTATGTTCTCCAAATTGTTGGGCTCATTGAACAACGAGGCCTTTGAAATTGGGTTTTCCTTCACAACATCCCATTCAATGGCCAGATTGAAGATGCGCCTGATGAGCTTCAAGTGGTGATCACAAGTAGCACCCGCTAAGCCTTCTTCTTTCAGAGAGCGATGAAAGTCCAACAGCTGCTTTCGCGTTAAGGTGTTCATGGCTTGATCACCGAAGGCAGGAATAATTCTCTGCCTTAGTCGGTTCATATCGTCTTTCCAAGAACGATTGCGGTTCCTTATGTAGGGCAGGTACTGATCCTCAGCAAATGCACGCAGTGTGGGTACTTCTTTTTGCTTTCGAGCAGCGGCGCTTGGATCTGCGCCCAGTTGAATCTCCGCCTTTTGGGTCTTGGCTTTAGCGCGGGCTTCGACCAATGACATCGTGTCCGTTGTGCCCAAACGCATGTGTCTGGTGGTGCCGCTGTTATCTTTGTATCGCAGATAATAAGTGCCTGTCCCTGTGGTTGAAGTGGCTCTGGCTTCGACGTAGAGGCCGGGCTGATTTTTGTCGCACCATTCTGTTCTGGTTTTTCCTGATAACGGTGCGAGCGTCTTTATGAAGCTGGGTGTGAGTTGTATGACTGGCATTGTCTATTCCTTATAAATTAAGTGATGAGTGAAAGCGCCCAACTCGTTTAGGTTGAGCGAGATCATTTTTAGGATTGAACTAAGAAGTAAGGTATTGTGGTTCCTCCGCATGTGTCTCCGCCCTTAAGCGGCAGTAGTTTTCTGCGGACTAATTCGCCAAGTATGTTCCCCAACTTGCAATGATGGGAAACCGGTTCGCGCCATGCGTGCCACAATAAAAAGCGGGCTTCATAAGGATAATCTGGTTCTACGAGCGGCAGTGTTAAGCGAAGAGAGTTGAGCACCGCGACGACGTCAGCATTACCATATTTTTCATAGATTTGAGAGTTTTCTGGCAGCTCCAATTCGTAAATTTTTATCCCGTTATAAACAGTTATCATCCTAGTAAGCCTCCAGGTTTGTTATGGTGATCGTGCGTTCTTTGCCTCTTTGAAAATTCACATCGATCTTCTGACCTTTGAGACTTGCCTTGAGGGAATTAAGGCGTTTGGAAAGGGAAATTGGCGACCTTGGCCAGTCGCGGTCGTATCGCGTACTCTGTGAAACTTGCCGTTCCAATAACTCCAGTAATTCAGTGGGTGTGCCAGACCAACGGTCTGTATTCTGTACAAATTGAATGACGGCGCTAGCGAGCGAGTTGGTCAGCAAGGTATCGAGCTGAGCCTCGTGCAGAGCCGTGCTATATAAAGCTTGGTATTCGCCGGGTGCTTTGCCATCAACTATTTCCATTGCTGCCAACCACTTAACGAAGTCGATCATACGTTCGGGGCGGGTGACTTCAGCGTTTTCCAAGTGCAGGAATATCTTTGAAATTTGATCCAATAAACCGCGATATATAAGCGGCAATTCACGATTGAATTCTTCAAGAATATCAGTCTCTGAGCGGCGATCTGATTCTGAGAGGGGCAGGGTTCTTATTGGTAACGAGCGCTGTGCCAAATCCGAGTGATTTACAATCGAATGAATGCCATTCATTATCACCGCACCATGCAAAGGCTGAAGTGATAGTTCGTTGTTTGTGTAAAGTTTTCGTTCAGAAGTTTTCCCGCCTGTGCTTGCGACGCACAGAAAATCAGACATTTTGGCGTTGAAGTTGCGCATGTTATCGAACGCAGCAACATGTGTGTTATTTAGCGCAATTGATAGATCTTTTGAATTGCCTGGGAAAACTTGCAGTCCAAGTTTAGTGGGGTCAATGAGTCGCAAAATGCAATTGGACACCAAGAACGATTTCCCAGTACCTTGGTCGCCTAAAATGACTAAGATAGGAAACTTCGTCGACGGTACTTTAGGGTGGGCTATTGTGTAAGCTACATAAGCAGTCAGCAGCGATGCGTCGTTATCACTAAGGTTCAGCCATTTCCTGAAAAGACTTAAGTCTCCTTTTTCGGCTGGTAAGGGCAGCGAAGAGCAAACCTGTGTCCTCTTGAAAAACGCGCTTGATCCTGAGCTCAGTACCTCCACACTTCCAGAGATTACGTGAACACGAGTGTTTTTATCGTCGCAAAGGTCCAAGGCAATGCCACCCTCTATGGGTGCAACCCGATAGAAGATGTCCACTTTCTCGCCTTCAACTAATGCATGTGCGGACAGCTGATCAACTATATCCGTAATTTCTCCAGGCTTTAAAATTGTTCCATGCTTAGCATGCTCAACCAGTATGAGGTTTCGAAATTCAGTACCTCCTATTTGTAATGCTCTGCAGTTGCCACCATCTTCAAATATGGCATATGCGTCACCGGTAGACTTGCATCTAACGAGTCGGTACCTTCGCGAGCCCATTACTCGCAGTGCATCAGAATGCTCTATGCTTTCGATGTCATTCCGAATTTTGAGCCGCGTCGAGTCGTCGATTGCGTCGGGTCGCAGATGAGAGTTTTTTCCCCCCTGCACAGTCGTAGTGGAATCTGCACTGAATGAAAGAGGGGTATTCTTGGGGGATTCTTCTTCCTCATTGCGAGGGTGTAGGTCTTGCTTTTTCGTGTCTTCTTGGCGATCCATAATGCCTCCTTAGCGGCATATTAGTAGGATCGACTAGAAGAACATTTTGAATCTTCTATTAAATTTTTCTAGAAATTTCTATTTTCTATTTTTTGCCGCTCGGCAGCTTAGATTTTTTGATCGCTAAGGCTTCTTTTAGAAGTTTCGATACGGTTTTGATGCTTTGCCCTCCCAAATTGTCACCAAAATTATCTGCCTTAGCTTTAGTGTGAATTTGGGTTGCTATGGCGTCAATATTAGGCTTGTCATCAAGCGCGTACTTGGGCGCAGTGGCACTGTATAGCTCAGCCAAGGTTGCCAGAGTAGTGTATATATTGTTTTTTAGTGTTGGGCTTAGCTCTTGATCATCGGGAGAGGCCTGCAGCTCTTTCTCAGCTATCCAATTTTCGAGGCTATAGAGTTTTATATGCAGCTTCCCAGTATCCTGACTTGCCTGCTGGTCTATTTTTAGGATGGAGCTTTCTCCTTTGTCGAGTTCCTCATCTATTTTAAGTAAGGTTGCATGTGCCAGCTTGATTTGGTTGTCACATCCAGAGATCGCTACTTCAAATTCTTTTAACTCTTCATAGGGAAGTTCTTTTTCAATAGCCTCAATAAATCTGTTGAACGCGGTTTCCCGCAATTCGGAAAGAATCACAGACAATGGTTCCTCGAATTTATGGAGCTGGGCTATGGCATTTCGCTCCAAATGACCGTATTCATTCAATGGGATTTCTTGCTCAAAAAGCGGACCTTTTCTAATGCCAAGTAACTGAGCTACGGCTTCATCCTTTGTGCAGCTGGTGCGCATATCCACTACTGCCTGTTTAGTTGTATCAACCACCGTGACCATTCCTCGTTATTAGTTGCCGATTCACATCGTTGTAAGTCTTATTTCTAGTCTATAACAGTCATTGAATCTGTCAAAGGAAGAGCTAAGTAGCTGGGATCTAGAAAATAATAATTTTTCGAGGGAACTGACGAACCCGACGAACCCGACGACGGCCATGCGAGTCAAGGGCCGCGGCGCTGCTGCCGCTGCGACGGGTGCGTCGGGTTCGTCGGTTGCCCGCAGTTTTCCTGCCTCAGTCGATCGCCCCGAATATCGCCTGCGCCTCAGAGTGCTCACCGGCATAATCCCTCAGCAGGTGGAAGTGCTTTTCGCAGTTTTTGGCAAAAGGCACGTTGCCACTGAAACTCAGGTGACTGTATGCACAGAGAGTACTGACGATTCCCAGAGCGTCGCCAGACAGTTCCCCTCTATAGTAATTGGGACAACTAACTTGATAGCGCTCACCATCGGGTGCCATGTAGAAGCCTCCATTGGAAAGTTTATAGAAGTCCCAGTAACCACCCGAATAGTTCATCGCTTGAGAGCTTGTTAGGTGGAATATGTAAGGCTCAAGCTTCAAGGGAAAGTCGATTCCGAATAACTCTTCGGTGAAGGACGATCTCTCAGTTGTTTCAATAAGTACGCGTTTTATATCTTCGGTCATTAGATGTCTCCATAAAAGAATACCCCAGACGTATGTCCAGGGCTAGATTGATGTCACTGTTGGTGCTCGCTGAGGT
>CAYGNU010000004.1:0-18400 GCA_964351175.1 uncultured Roseivirgaceae bacterium
CTCTTTGTCAACACCTCCTTTTTCCCTGGCTAAATAGCCATCTTGACTCTTGTAGAAGGACACATCTCCGATGGTTCCTTCCAATTTGATTATTCCTTTTTGTCTTGCCATAATTCAAAAAACATTTGGTTTATGGCTTGAAAAACGCATATTAGAAGGTCAGCTGCAAAGCGGCATTTCCGCAAAACATAGCTTTTGCCTCTTATTGCCGAAGTTGCAGTATGGCAACAGTATAGATGAAGTATTGATAGTGTTAAATGAAGCTAAAACGAGTCAAAATCTATCCAAAGGATATTCAGCGCATCACAGGCAAAAGTGAGCGTTATGGAAGGTACCTACTCAAAAAAATAAAAGATGACCTTCAAAAAGAAGATCATCAATTTGTTACTATCAATGAGTTCTCAACCTTCACTGGCATTGACCAGGAGCTGGTCAATCAGTTTATTGATTGACTGCCATGTTTGAATTGATAGCTCCAATATTTTTGAGTTTGCTCATATCTTGACTTACCTTCTTCATAAGAACCTTAGCATAAATTTGAGTTGTACTCAATTTTGTATGCCCAAGCATTTGGCTCACAGTTTCAATCGGTATATCGTTGGCTAGAGTTACTGTAGTTGCAAAAGTGTGTCTTGCAGTATAAAATGTTACGTCCTTTTTAATACCACATAACTTGGCTATTTCTTTTAAGTATTGATTCATTTTCTGATTGCTGTATACAGGGAGGTTTTTACCTGAGCTTACAGCCACTGGGTGATCTGCATATTTTTCTAGTATTGCCTTGGCCTTTGGTAGTAATGGAATTCCATATAGCTCATCCGATTTCTGTCTCTGTCCCTTAATCCATTTATCACCATCTATTCCGACCATAAACAAATCATCACACAGGTTATATGTTTCTATATAAGATAAGCCGGTATAGCAAGCAAATATGAATATGTCTCGAGCTCTTGATAGGGTAGGGGAATCGAGTTTTACATATTCTATTTTGTTCAATTCATCTACATCAAGATATCTTCTTAGCGTCTTTTCGAATTTCAGCTCATATTTTAAGAAAGGATTTTTTAAAATCCACTCTTCCTTTATAGCGAGGTTTACCATTTTACACAGCCTCTCCATGTGCTTCATGGTACCGTTTTGATTGCATGGATTATTCTTTTGCAGTGGGGTAGTTTTAATGAACCGCTCAAATGACTTGATGAAATTATAGTTCAACTCTTGTAGGTAGATGTCTGAAGTTTTCAGTTTTTCTTTAAGGAATTTCTTTATGTACTTTTCGGTGGTTCCATAGTTCTTCATTGTGCCAGGCTCAAGTTCATGCACCATTACTTTATTGTGGTAACTAACCAATTGCAGCAATGAGGTTGACTCTCGATCTTCTCCGGTGTACCTGCTTTTGATTGCTTTAGCAGTTACTAATTTACGTTCTCGCTCTAATTGGTCTCGGCACTCGAATAACTTGGTTCTTATAGTTCCTAAATAATTATTTAATTCTACGGTCTCTGATGACTTGCCTTTGGTGTTTTCCTTTCGAGGATCCCATTTGTCTACTTGAGCTTTGCGCTTTACTGCAAGATCAATTGACTTACCATTTACTGTAATTCTGACATAGATGGGTGCTAATCCGTTGTTTGCTTTGTACTTCTTAATGAAAAATGCAATTCCAAATGTTGTTCTGGTTCTCATTGTAATATTTGTTAAGTTTTAAATCCAATTGCCGTTGAACTCTTGAAAAAGGGCACAACTTTGAGATCAAAACGTATCAAAATGATCTAATAATAATTGAGTTAACTATTTGATTATTAGAACTTTAATTCAATAATATTTCAATGATAATGAATTAAAATGGGGCCACGAATAGGGCACATTTTAGTTGATTTTATATGAATAAATTGGGTAAAGAAAAAACAAAAAACCCCTTTAAACATAAATTTAAAGGGGTTTTGCATTTAATTGCAGTAATCTAGTCGGGATGACTGGATTCGAACCAGCGGCCCCCACGTCCCTAACGTGGTGCGCTAACCGGACTGCGCCACATCCCGAATAAATGTGGATGCAAACATATGTAAGTATCGTAACTTTTAAAATAATGGATTCGAATTGATCAGAAATAAACAAGAGATGAGATTAGCTGTTAAGTCAGTGATGAAAATAACCTTAAAGTCTAAAGTCACAGGGAATTTACAATTTGTAATCAATCATTTTGACGAAGGTTTGTTTAAATATCTACTTCCGCCCGGAGCGAACTTAATTAAGTTTGGAGGCTCCAACACTGGAGATATTGTGCATTTAAATCTACCTCTTGCTGGGGAGTGGATCAGCGAAATTACGGAACATCAATCGGAGATCGATTATTATTATTTTATTGACGAAGGAAGAACGCTTCCATTTCCTTTGAAGACTTGGAAGCACAAACACGTTCTCAGGGCTAGTGGTGCTGATACAATAGTTGAGGATCATATGTCATTTTCCACCGGATTTTTTCTATCAGATTTATTATTCTACCCCATGCTGCTTATTTCTTTTTTGCCTAGGCTATGGCAATACAAATCTTATTTTAACGGGTTAATTAAAAAGGGGAAGAATTAACTAAACTCATCCGTTTCATCAATAGACATTCTAATTGCTGTTGCTAATCCGCATGTTGGCTTATAATTATTGATTTTTTACTAGTGGCCCCAATTTCTTTTAATTCATAACTTTGATTCAAGCAATTAGTAATTTTGCTAATTGGAAGGGTTAATTCAAAACAATCAACTATTCATCTTATTTGGTGCGAGTCTCAGCAAATGCCTAGAAAATCACTTATAATATTCATTATTTCTATTTTTAGTATTTCAGTTTCAGCGCAAACTGGCAATATTAAAAGGGCTTTAAAGCTGCAAGAAAAAAGAAAAATTGAGAAGGCTGAAAAACAAGTCAATAAAGCCTTTAAGAAAGATGCTAATTTGCCCGGAGCTATCTATGCTATGGCAAAATTGAAATTTGACACAGCCTATGCTCACTACAATATAGATAGCGCTTATTTCACCCTTCTTGAAGCACGTAACTATTATGGGTCACTTGAGGCTAAGGAGATGGAAAAACATGTCAAAATAGGCATAGACTTATTAGCCATAGACGAGTTTAAAAGAGCAATAGAAGAGGCGGCATTTGAACGCGCAAAAGTAGAGAATACAGAAGAACAACTTAATTACTTTTTAGAAATTTTTCCAAGTTCAAATCAGGAAGCTGATGCTATAAAAATTAGGGATAGTCTCGCTTTCCAGACCGTAAGACTAGAGAATACCTATGGAGCGTATGAGGAGTTTATGTCAAAATATCCTGATTCCTTTCAGTATGATGAAGCCAAGCAACGTTATGAGAAACTTTATTTTACTAAAAGCACAGCAGATGGAAAACTTGATAGCTATATAAAATTTTTGGAGAACCATGGAACCACTCCACATCGTATTGAAGCTGAAAGGAATATCTATGAGATCTCTACAGCTGATAACGAACCTAAGAGCTATTTAAATTTCATGGAGCAATACCCCAAAAGTAAGTGGGTTAAAAAAGCGAGAAGAACCCTTTATCATGTGCTTAAGACCAATAATGATATTTTAAGTTTTCCTAAACGTTGGATGACGGATTCATTAAAGACTGTTTTAAGCTATGATACCATAGGGGTGCTGATACCAGTTTATAAGTCTGGGAAATACGGATTTGTTGATTTGAATGAGCGTCAAATTATAAAATCAGAATATCATAACATCAATGCTGAGCTTTTATGTCATGTATTGGAAACAGACTTTTTTCAGTCAGATGAAGGTTTGGTCGCACGTAATGGGGCAGTCATATTACCGAAATACAAAGACGAGGTTGAGGACTTGGGCTGTGGTTTATTAAAAGTAAAGTATTTAAAAAGCTGCAAGATTTTTCACAAATCTGGTTGGGAGATTACTCCTGAATATTACGATGATATCAAACTCTTAAATAACAAGTTTCTGGCCTTTAAAAAAAGCGAAAAGTGGGGTTTGATGTCAATTTCTGGCCGTATTATTTCTAAACCAGCTTTCGACAACATCTCAACCCAAGGGGTGTTTTTTGTTTTTGAATTAGATGAAAAATACGATGCCCTTACCGCTAGCATATTGGCAGATGCTGTCGATAAAAATCCTATTAACTTTAATGCTGTTCATACAGATTTTGAACTTCTAGAGGGTGACAAGTTATGGCTACAATCACCTTTTGGCGAAACAGTTTTTGATGGGTCTTTGAATGAAGCTATACCCTTTAATCAACAAGAGATAAAAGTTCTTAAAAAGGCTTTAATAGTAGAGGGGAGAGGAAGTATTCAATTATTCAATAATAAGTTCGAATTAAAGGTAGAAAAGCAGTCTGACCAAATGAAATATAATGATGAGTACCTTGGTATTAAAGTAGCAACGGGCTGGGAACTGTATTCTTTCTACGATTTCACACTGATCAATACTTTTGACTCGCTTAATTTTTATGGGGATAGGTTTTTGATGGCAAGCAAGTCTGATACTTCAATTGTCTATTTTGGCGATAAATCTAAGTTAATGGTCAAAGATGTTGAGGGTCTAACGTTTTTAACATCATCTGGGGCGTCTCACTATCTGGCAATTAACTACAAGGACAAGAAGAAAACATATTATTACGATGCTTATGGAAACTTCGTTATCAGTGAAAATTTTGATGAGATCAATCCAATAGGGAAAGAATACCTAGTAACTACCTTAAAAGGAAAAAAAGGGTTAATTAATAAGAAAGGTGAGGAATTACTTAAGCCCAAATTTGATGCGGTGGCCAATTACTCTAATGGCTACATATCTTTTTTACAGGGAAAGAAATTTGGCTTGATTAATTCTGAACTTGAGGTGAAAGTACCTGCAGAATACGATCGTAATATAGTTCCTTACAATAAACATCTTCTAGTTGCAGAAAAAGATGGTAAGCTAGGCTTTGTTCAGAATGATGGTAAGGAACTTTCGAAGTTCGAATTTGAGGAAGTGAGATTTTGGCAGGATTCAACAGCGCTAGTGAAGGTTAACTATTTATGGCGTTATTATAACATATTTGACAAAAGCCTCAATGAAGGTGGCTATAAGTCTTATCAATACCAATTGAATTCATCTGAGGAGATAGTCATCATCGCTCGCGGAGATAAGGGGTATGGAGTTTTTAGCAATACAAGAGGTGAGGTTATAGCTCCTACTTTCAATGATCTTATCAATGTGGGTTCTACCACTGATCCTATATATTTTACCGAAAAACATGTTGAAGAGGCTGAATTCTATGTAGTCATTTACTATAATAAAGATGGTCAAATTATCAGAAAACAAGCATTTGATTCAGATGAGTACATGTTAATTTATTGTGAACAATAGAAATTCCTTCTAATAACTTAAGCCCTTTGGTTAATATTGCTTATCAGAATTAATCATTAGGATAATGAGAATAGCTTATATTTTTATCACGTTATTTTTAGCCGCATCAAGTCTGCTCAATGCGCAAAGCGAAAAGCCAAAATTGGTTGTGGGTATTGTCGTGGATCAGATGCGTCAGGAGTACCTATTAAGATTTGGAGACAGATTTCAGGAAGGTGGATTTAACCGATTAATGGAGGATGGTTTTGTATTCAAAAATATGCATTACAATTACATTCCTACCAAAACAGCACCTGGCCATGCTTCAATATATACTGGAACCACACCGGCCATCCATGGCATAGTGGGTAATGATTGGTATCAACCAGATTTAGAAAGGGAAGTTTACTGCGTGGCAGATCATAATTATAAAACTGTTGGAACAGATTCTGATAATGGAGAAATGTCACCACTAAGGTTGCAAGCAACGACAATAACTGATGAACTTATGTTATTTACTCAATATAAGAGTAAAGTGTTGAGTATGTCTTTAAAGGATCGTGGGGCCGTACTCCCAGGTGGACATAGAGGCAATTCATTTTGGTATGATAATTCATCAGGAGACTTTATTACAAGTACTTATTATATGGCCGAATTACCTCAATGGGTAAGCCAATTCAACAAAAGAAAATTAGCTAAATCGTATTTAAGTAAAACATGGAATACACTGTATGATATTAACACTTACACTGCCAGTAGTGAAGATGCCGATAGCTCAGAAAAGACATTGAATGGTCTTTTTACTCAATTTCCTTATGATATGAGTAAGGTGAAAGATGACTTTGGGATTCTCCGTAATACACCTTTTGGAAATGACATTTTAGCCGATTTATTTTTAGCGGCATTGGATAACAATGATTATGGTAAGGATGAATACACTGATTTTATAGCTATAAGTTTTTCTGCTACAGACTATATGGGTCATGATTCAGGTCCTTATTCTGTTGAGGTGGAAGATGCTTATTTGAGGTTAGATCAAAATATAGCTGCAATGTTGACCAAGCTTGATCAGACTGTAGGCAAAGGAAATTATACAGTTTTTCTATCTGCAGATCATGCTGTAGCGCCTATACCACAATACATGAAGGACCATCAGTTTAATGGAGATTATTTCAATAAATGGGATAAGATGAAAGAACTAGCTGAATTATTAAATCAGAAATATGGCGAGGCAAAATGGATTGAATATGCCATCAATAATCAGATTTATTTGGATCATGATTTATTGCGTGAACGCAAAATTGATATCAAGGAGATGTCAGAATATGTAGCTAGATACTTGATGGATTTAGAAGGAATTCAGTTTGTATATACAGCGAGTGAAATCAAGTCTACACCATGGAGCGATGAGGATGTTAAAGGCAGACTGTCCAGAGGTTATAATATTAAAAGGTCCGGTGATATCATGTATGAATTGATTCCTGGTTGGATAAACAGTGGTTCAAGTGATGCTACCACCCATGGCTCAGGTTATAGTTATGATAGTCATGTACCTATGTTGTGGTATGGAAATGGTATCAAAAAAGGTGAATCAGTGAAAAAATACAATATCACGGATATTGCTCCAACACTTTCTATGTTGCTTAACATTTCATTGCCTAGTGGTGCTATAGGCGAGCCACTCTATGAGCTATTTGAACACTAGTAAATCTTATACGGATTCATGTTTACCAGTTGGACTTTCACTAAATATTGTCTTACCATAAGTCATACTGCTCTAAACTTGTGGTATTTCGGGAAACTAAAAATGATTATGAAAATGTTATCTTTACTGGAAGTAAATCTTAAAACATGGACATACAAGCTACAAAACTTGAGTTGATGCAATTGCTGCTAAATACAAAGAAGGAAAAAGTATTGCAGCGATTAAAGGAGGTCTTTGAACAAGAGGGTATTGACTTTTGGGATGAACTGAGTACTGAAGATCAGGCAGCGATCAATGAAGGATTGGAACAATTAGATAAAGGACAGTATGTGTCCCATGAATCCGTCAAGGAAGATATTAAAAAGCGGTTTAATTTCTAGTGGCACTTTCTGTGCGCTATTCACTTCGTGCTAAGCAGGAAGAAATAGAATTACTCGAATATATTTTGGGGAAGTTTGGCCAAAAGTCGGCTAAAGAAGTTTTCGACATGATAGAAAAAGTGCTTGAAAATGTCAGGAACATACCGGAAATGTATCCAGTTTCAAACAAGCAAAAAGGCCTTAGAAAGTGCGTCTTTAGTAAGCAAACCAGCATCTATTATCGTATTCATGCCGATCACATCGAAGTAGTAAGTTTTAGGCCAAATCGGAAAGACCCTAAGAACTTTAAAGCATAATCCTTTCTAGAGCCAGCGTATCGCTGGTGTCCGGTACCACAACCATTATATAGCTATTCTACCATTAGTAAATAGCTATTTTATTTGTTGCCCATTTTTGAGTATCATTAGACTTCTTACAAATGGGCTATGACAAAAACTGAAGAATTTAGTAATAGATGGGGCATTGTTCTCGCTTCATTGGGAATGGCAATTGGTGCAGGTAATTTATGGCGCTTCCCAAGGCTTGCTGGTCAATATGGGGGGGCTTTCTTAATTCTTTGGATTGGCTTTTTGCTCATTTGGTCTATTCCTATTTTAATGGCTGAATTTTCTATCGGTAAGAAATTCAAAAAAGGCGTTATTGGTTCTTTTGGTAGTGTATCTGGTAAAGGGCTTACCTGGGGAGGCTTCTTTATTACTGTCTGCACATTGGGTATTGCTTTTTACTATGCGGTAGTGACAGGTTGGGCGCTGCAGTACCTGGGGCTGGCCAGTCAAAATCTATTTGCTTTCATTACAGGTAGCAAGACCATTGCTGGTCACTTGGCAGAAGACCCTGCCTATCTGGAGACCTATTGGGATGGAATTTCCAATAGTAATATGACCACTGTCATACTATACATTTTAGCGATTATCGCAGGTATTTATTTACTAATAAAAGGTATTCAAAATGGCCTTGAGAAAGCCAACAAAGTATTGATACCAAGTCTTTTTGGGCTGCTAATAGTCATTACAGTCATCTCCCTTAATATGGAAAATGGTTATAAAGGCCTTGAGTACATGTTTGCTATAGATGTTAAGCATTTCTCCAATCCTACTATTTGGATTGAAGCTTTGTCACAATCAGCTTGGTCAACAGGGGCAGGCTGGGGCTTGATTATGACTATATCTTCTTACTCAAGAAAGAAGGAAGATGTTGTGCTCAATACTTTTATTAGCGGATTTGGGAATAACACAGCTTCCATTATGGCCGGAGTAGCTATTTTACCAGCTGTATTTGCTCTGGCTATTAATGAGGGAGAAGCCATTTCATTTTTACAAAGCGGAAATCAGGCATTGACATTTACCATTATTCCAAAGTTATTTTCAACCATAACGGGAGGTGCTATCTTGTCCTTTATTTTCTTTCTAGCATTCTTCATGGCTGCTTTTAGCTCATTGCTACCAATGCTGGAGTTGTTCATTAGTAATTTGAAAGATATGGGCTTGACAAGAAAGTCTGCAGCAGTAAGAACTGGTATCTTCTGTGTTATATTTGGTTTCCCTTCTGCTTGGTCACTCAACTTTTTCAACAATCAAGATTGGGTCTGGGGTATAGGCCTAATTATTAGCGGATTGCTGATAATGATTGTGGTGATCAGGTATGGAATTTCAAAATTCAAAAAGGACTTTATCGATACTGATTCAGACATTAACGTTCCATTAAAGTATTTTTCAATCACACTATCTTTTAATGTTGTTCTAGCAGTAGTATTAATTTACTGGTGGATGTCAAGAGGCTATTCTGAAAATCCATGGTTTGATGCTAATGGCAATTGGAATGTTTTTGATATTTACAGTAATGCCTCGGTAGTTACTCAGTGGGCTTTAGCATTAATAGTAGGAATTGCCATCAATAAATATCTTTATAATAAATTTGTTAAATCATGAGCAGTGGAGCCATCATATCAATGATTTTTATAGTAGGGGTAGTGGTAGGAGGCTTTCTTTACTTCCTAAGAATGGCAATGAAAAATGAAAAATCGAAGAAAGGTTAGTTAATACCCATTTACAACCACTGCCAGTCTCTTTCCGTCAGGACTCACTGCCAACCTGGTAACGCCAGATAGACCGAATTCATTTAAATTGATAATAGGAATCCAACCTTTTAGATTGTCATATTGAAAGAGTGAATCTCCTTGCCCCATGATCATAACACTTTCAGGTGTCCAGGCCAAATCTTCAGAACCTTTTAATGCGTCCGCAATCTTTACAATCATTCCTGTCTTTGGGTCAATAGAGTTTATAGAAAAAGGAGTGGTTTTTTTGCTGACGTAGCTGATTAATGGTTTTTCAGGTATGTTATGTAATGATCTGCCAATATTATCATCCAGGATTTGATTTGACTTTTCTTTCAGATTATACTTTCGCAATGTGAAAGTGTCACCTAAAACAAACAACAATACTGTATTAGCATCAGCCCAGCAGTGATACCCTACTACCAAGTCATCAATTAAAACAACTGGTTCTTCTTTATTGGGTAGGTATTTTACCAAATACTGCATACTATCATAAATACAGCTAAAGGCCTCCTCTCCATATACCGGTGTTGGAGAATATTCATTGGCTTTAGTGTTGATCAAATATTCATTGCTATATTTTTTGAAATCGTAAAGGGCCACATCAGTCTGACCGTTTTGAGTGCTTGTATACAGCAAATTGCCATTTGGTGTAAAATGAGGCTGATTGTCATAGCCAACATTTTTGTTAGAAACATTGAGAGGGTTACTTATCTCATAGTTGCCATCGACTGACAGCAGGTCAAAAACATAAACTTCTGTATCGGGTTGAGCAATGGCAGCTGTAGTGGCCAGCAAGAGTAAAATGATTATTCGCATAAGGCAAGATAATCACTTTCAAACAAATGGACTACACTTTTATGCCAGCAACTCTGAAAGGCAATAATAAAATAGCCTTGATCAATTCAAATAAAGCATTAATTGAAATGCCAACCAGCCTTAACGGGATGGAAATAATCCAGACAATTGGGTAAAGGAAAATTGCTAATATGGCTATTGGCCAGCAGAGGACAAACAATAGACACCAAAGTAAAAATGACATTAGAAATCTCATGATTCTTTGAACGGAAAACCTACTTTAAGGTTTAATTAAATAGGCAATTCAAGCTAAAGCAATTACTTTTGGGAATAATTGTTAGTGAAGGAGAATGAGATATTTTTTATGCGGATTATTATTTTTGATTTTAATCACCGCTGTTTCTGTAGCCCAGTCAAAGGATTTTCAACTTATTTATAAAGATGGCAAGGTAGGTCTATCTGATGCTAGCGGAAAAGTTGTTATACCAGCAGAATATGAGGAGCTTGGTTGGAGTACCGGAGATCAGGACCCGGAAAGTAATACGATAGGATATCGTAAGGATAACTTATGGGGCTTGCTTGCGCTTGACAATGAAAAGATAACCAAACCTGAATACACTAGCCTTTATCCAGTAAAAGGAGGGTTTTATATTGCTTCAGTTAGAGGTAAAATCAGTCATCATGATTTTTTAGGTGTCATCACCAATCAAGGAAAAGTTGTCATACCATTTAAATATAATGCCATTAAGCCTGATGGGCTAAGGGCCATTGTAGGTGTGAAGTATGGCAGGCAATACAAGTTTGGTGTGGTAGACATGGCCGATAAACCTATAATACCTATTGAGTATAAGGACATTATTAACCTCGGGCATTTGAGGTTTGCCGTAAGGAACTTTGAAAACAAGACTGCAATTTTTTCTGATGGGGGCAAACCAATGATTGATTTTATATTGGACAGTATTTCCAATTACGAAAATGGACATGCCGTTATATATGCTAACCATGAATTGGGAATAGTCAATAGTAATGGTCAGGTAATTCAAGAGCCACAATTCAAAGAGGTACTGCTAGACAAGGAACCCCAAGTGAAGTCATTTGATGAATGGCAGGTTATTAAAGGGAAAAGCACTTCTACATCGTTGTTTTACGATAACATACTACCCTTTGGTGATAATGAATATAAGGTGGAGGCTAACGGCAAAAGCTGGGTCATTAATAAAAACAATGAGTCATTGACACCAAAAAAGTTCGCTTTTATAGAAGAACCAGTTAATGGTAAAATGCTTTTCATGTATCATGAAAAATGGGGTATTATAAATCCTGATGGGGAAATTTTTATGAAGCCTAAGTATGACAGTCTGATTTTAAATCAGGATGTTATTTATGCGAAAATAAATGGTAGTTGGTCTCTTTATGATTTTCATGGCGTTGAAAAGTCGAATGCTAATTATGATCAAATTGGTAAAAAAACAAGTTATTACTATCCGGTAAAAAAGAAGAATCATTGGGGATTTATTGACCGTTCTGGTGAGGAAGTAATTCATTGTGTTTATGATCAAGTAGGAGAGATTGTTAATAATATGGTAGTCGTAAAATTCCATGGAGAATATGGAATATTGGACAAAAAGGGAGATTGGGTTGTTTTACCGCAAAAAGGAAGGTTAACAATAATCAATGACAATTATTATCTGATTAAATCAGGTGACTTAAGTACCTTAAAAAACTTTGATAATGAGACTATTTATTTCACTCAAAACAAAGTGGAGCTAATGGCAGATCATCTTTTAGAGCATTTGTCAGATGGAGGATTGTGGAAGATTGATTTTAATGGAAGAATAGTTAATAGAAATATTCCGCAACAACGATTTCAGGAAATTAGGTCATCAGGCAATGGATTGTTTGCAGTTAAGTATCAAGGTCGTTTTGGCTTTGTCGATAATCAAAACAGGTTGATTATAGCCAATAGGTATGAGGATGTTGGTGATTTTGGCGATGGCCTGGTAGCGGTGAAGTTGCTTGGCAGGTGGGGGTTTATTGATAAATATGAAAATATAGTTATTCAGCCTACTTTTTCTGAAGTTGGTGTTTTTAAAAATAACATGGTTATTGTCAAGGCAACCTCAGGTTATGGTATTATTGATCACAAAGGTAATAAACTGACACCTCTGAATTTTGATCAAATCTCCGCATTACCATCAGGTAGGTTTTTAGTTAAGAAGGAGGGTAAGTATGGCTTGCTTAATGAAGAAGGGGCGCTTATGATCAATGCTAAATATGATATGCTAGAAGAGGTAAATGAAGAGTACGTTAAAGTCAGTCTTTTTAATAAATATGGGGTTCTTTCTAATAATGGTGTAGACGTTATTCCAATCATTTACGATGATCTTTTCTATGATATCCGATTTGATGAATACCTGGTTAAGAAAAAATCATCTTGGGTAAAAGTGGAGCAATGATATTTTTAGTAGCTTTAGGTTTTACTTAAAAATATATGTCAGCCTGGACCACAGTTATATTTCTAGTTATTTCCGGATTTGTTCTGCTTATAGTAGAGGTGCTGTTTGTTCCTGGTACTACCGTAGTGGGTATATTAGGTTTGATAGCTACAATTTTAGGTATCTATCTGAGCTTTGATTATTTTGGTAGTGAAGTTGGCTGGTGGTTTACATTTGGCTCAACACTTTTCTTTGCCATGGCTATTTATATTAGTTTCAGAAACAAAACTTGGGAGAAACTTGCGCTCAAAGACACCAATATTGGAAAAGTAAATGAAGGACTTACTGATAGTCTGGCTGTTGGAGATAAAGGGGTAGCCATATCTACCTTAAAGCCAATCGGAAAAGCAGAGATAAAGGATAAGGAATATGAAGTAAGAACCAATGGTGCTTACGTAGATTCTGGCACTGCGGTGCAAATAATAAAAATTGAAAAAAATAATATAATAGTAGAACCAACCAACTAAAATCAATGGAAGAATTCGGATTAATTGCGATTATTTTTCTGGGCATAATAGGCTTTTTTATATTCATCTATTTTGTGCCAGTAGGGCTGTGGATTACAGCGCGTTTTTCAAACGTCAATGTGGGGCTTATTGAGCTTATGCTTATGAGAATTAGAAAAGTACCACCGGGCATCATCGTTAATTCTATGATCACTGCTACAAAAGCAGGGTTGACAATAACCACTAGAGAATTAGAAACACACTATCTCGCAGGCGGTCATGTTCCTTCAGTGATCAAGGCGTTAATTTCTGCTGATAAAGCCAATATCAATCTAACTTTCAAGCAGGCTACGGCTATTGACTTGGCAGGACGTGATGTGTTTGAAGCAGTACAGATCTCTGTTAATCCAAAAGTGATAACAACGCCAAAAGTGGCTGCGGTTGCTGCTGATGGTATTCAGCTGATTGCCATAGCAAGAGTAACTGTAAGAGCAAACATCCAACAATTGGTAGGTGGTGCTGGAGAAGATACTATTCTGGCCAGAGTTGGAGAAGGTATCGTTACTTCTATTGGTTCAGCAGAATCTCATAAGAACGTATTAGAGAATCCTGATAAGATTTCTAAGCTGGTACTTCAAAGGGGACTTGATGCAGGTACTGCATTTGAAATTCTATCAATTGATATAGCGGATGTTGATGTAGGAGCAAATATTGGTGCTAAGCTTCAAACAGATCAGGCAAGTGCTGACCTTAAAGTAGCAGAAGCTAAAGCAGAGGAAAGAAGAGCAATGGCGGTAGCTGTAGAGCAAGAGATGAAAGCGAAAGCACAGGAAGCTCGTGCTAAGGTTATTGAAGCTGAAGCAGAAGTGCCCAAGGCCATGGCTGAAGCATTTAGACAAGGTAATCTAGGTATTATGGATTACTACAAAATGGACAACATAAAAGCAGATACTGAAATGCGTGAGTCTATCGCTAAACCTGGAGGCAAAAGTTCTTCAAGAAAAGGTAAGAGCGAGTAGATAAAGCTTAAATCAAATAAAGAAAGCGCCTTGGGGCGCTTTCTTTATTTATACAATATCTTACACCTCATTACAGTAGCAATGGATAACGCCCTGATTTTAATCTGATCTGCGTTATTTCCTTCAAAAAGCTCGTCCACGGTCTCATTAAATTGTTTGAGCCATACATTGAAATGATCTTCAGTTAATGCATGTAACTCATTTAAGTGTTCGTGTACAGCTAGTACATTGCCTTTATAAACAGGTTTTTGAAAAAGGGCACTTTCCCAGAAATTACAGATAGTAGGTAAGTGCTTTTCAAGATTCAGCTTTGCTACTTCAGTAAATAAAAAGCTAATAGTATCATCTACCAATACTTTCTTATAAAAAGTATTCATTAGTAATTCAATATCACTTCGATCTGAAATATCTGCCATTAATTATTTCTCTTAAACATTGACAATAAAACCTGGTTGAGTCAATTTGCAAGTAATCTAAAGATAATTATCATGAAAATAATTTCCTGGAACGTCAATGGTATCAGAGCCATTTTAAAGAAAGATTTTAAAAATAGTATAGATGCCATGCAGCCAGATATCTTTTGTCTTCAGGAGACCAAGGCACCTTTGGAAGAATCTCAGAAGGCGCTAGAAATTTTCAGTGATTATGAAAGTTATATTAACTATTCAAAAGCCCGAAAAGGCTACTCAGGTACAGCCATCGTCACAAAGGAAAAGGTATTAAGTATTAGTCATGATTTAGGCATTGAAGAGCATGATCAGGAAGGCCGTGTAAACACGGCAGAGTTTGAAAAATTCTATTTGGTAAATGTCTACACACCTAATTCAGGGTCAGGACTTAAGCGCCTTGATTATAGAGAAGAATGGGATAAGTCATTTTTGAATTATTTGAAAAATCTTGAAAAGTCAAAACCGGTAATATTATGTGGTGATTTAAATGTAGCGCATCAGGAAATTGACATCGCAAGGGCTAAAGAAAACTATAATAAATCAGCGGGATATACTCAAAAAGAGATAGATGGCTTTGAAACTTATCTAGCCAATGGGTTTGTAGATTCGTTCAGAGACCTTCATCCAGATGAAGTAAAATATAGTTATTGGAATTATATGTTCAATGCCAGAAGTAGGAATGTTGGCTGGCGAATTGATTATTTTCTTGTAAATCAGTCTCTTATGAAAGATGTAAAAGTGGCTGAAATCCATAATGAATTTATGGGTTCGGATCATTGCCCAATCAGTATTACACTCGATGTTTAACTAAACTATAGGGAGGCCATTAGCATCTGTAGTGAGCACATCACTCATATAATTGAAGTACGGTCTTAATAAAGCAAAACGATCGGAGACCTTTTTAGCAAAGTCTTTACTATTGGCTTCTTTTTCAGTAAAATGGCCGGTAAAGTAGAATTGCTTGTATCGTATTAAGTCAATAGCAGGATGCTCTTTGTCAAAACCCTTTGGTGCAGTCTTTAATTGTTCGCCTTGAAGTTCTCCAAAATGCATTTTAAATTCCTTATCGTTCAGAATTTGACGCATCGGCTGATCATCTTCAACAATTTCTTCTCTTATTCTTTGTAAGTCTTCTTTAGAAGGAGAGAAGAATCCACCACCAATAAATACATTGCCAGGTTCTATATGGAAATAGTAACCACCCCTGAGCCATTTTGTTGCTCTGTTGAACGATCCGCTAAAATGGTTCTTGTAAGGTGATTTGTCTTTTGAGAATCTGACGTCTCTATAAATTCTAAAAAGTGATTTTTTACCTGATACCGTAGCGATATCATCATGCTTCTTGATTTCTGCCAATAGATCATCAGCAAAAGAAATAACTGCTTCATGTGCAGCGGTATACTGGTCTTTATTTGCGGCAAACCAGTCTCTGTTATTATTCTTTTGAATATTAGTTAAAAACTCGAATACAGAAGAAGCTACCTCGCTCATGAGTAGATATCATTAAGAATGCCAGCTAGTCTAATGCCAGCCTGCTGGAGTCTTTTTTCAACAGTTTCCCAATTATCGTAAAGGTACTTATATCCAAGTTTTTTATCCTCAGGCAAGTCATATACTTGAGGTCTTAAATCCATTGATTCTTTAGCCCAAACATAAATATCATCCTTCTGCCAAAGCGCTATAATTTCTGGGCTTACATGGTCAATAGAAGATGCCAATTCAGTGTAACTAAATTGTTTACTATCTATCATGTTTGAATCCCACACCCTATGAAGGTTTGAATCTTCACTAAACCAATTAACCTTTATGGCATTGCCACCAATATCCTCTCCAGTTCCGACATGCAACGGCTGATGAATATCGCCTACTAAGTGAACTAGCATTTTGATATTCATTACTTCTTTTTCCTTTGAAAGAGTGTCTGACTTTAACTCTTCAATAATTCTATTAATAGTTTCGATGACATCTCCATCTTCATTTTTTTCAGTCTCAGCATATGTCTTTCCGTCAGGAATGGTCACCCAATGCCAATCGCTTGCATATCGAAAATCAGGGTTAGACTTTTGATCATCCATCCACACACTAACAACGGCTAAAGATTCATGAAAAAGCAGCTGTCTTAATTTCTTTTTGGTTTTCTTCTTAAGGTGCTGCTGAGCTATTTTACCAATAGTACGATGACCTATTTGGCCCCATGCACATGCTTGCTCTACACTGAAAACTGTAATTAATAAAAGGGCAATTAATCTAATTCTAATCATGTCTTAATCTTTGGATATTAAAAAATATCAAACAGTGCTAAAAAATTATTATGAATATATAAATCTGAATTTATTATTTGGACGTTTCGGGTTGTTTGTCCAAATCAAATAGATCGTTCAACACGTCTATTAGGGTCTCTGCTTCACCTCTTTTACAAGCTGCTTTTAATTGCAGCACTGGTAACTTCATGATTTTTTGCATCATACTCTTCGTTACTGCATCCACAACTTTAGCTTCCTCGCTTGAAGCATCTTTTAAATATCTCTGAATTTCTTCTTGACGGATATTTTCTAAAGCCCCTTTAAGTTTTTTGATTGTAGGAGAAACAATCATTTCTTTAGACCAGTCTTCAAAATCAACAAGTGATTCTTTAATGATGTTTTCTACATCTGGAATAGCCGCAATACGGTTGTTTAACGTTTCAGAAGCCCTACTCTGAATATTATCAATATTATATAATAAGGCACCCGGTAGATCCTCAATGGCCATCTCAATACTTCTCGGTACAGAAAGATCAATAAAGAACTTAGGTGTTAAGATTTCAATTTTTGAAATGCGCTCTTTAGTAATTGTAGGTTCGTTTTTCGCTATAGAAGAAACTATTACATCATATGTTGATAAATCTTCAAGTGCAGTATCGAAAGAAATAGTAGGAAAACCACATTCAAGCCCTAGAGCCTGAGCCTTTTCGGCTGTTCTATTGGCAATAACCACATCTTTTTTACTACCCACAAAATTTCTAACAACATCTTCACCAATCTCACCTAATCCAAGGATCAAAATTTTAGGACTTACTATTTCGGTAGTTATATCTTCAATTAGTTCTTTCGTAGCATATGACACAGAAGCAGCACCATCTCTGAAAGCTGTTTCCTGTACTACTCTTTTGTTTGCATAAAAGATAGTGTGCATCAACCTGTGCAAGAAAGGACCTGCGGTGTTTTCATCAGCACTCCATTGATAGGCCTTCTTTACTTGATTAGAAATTTGTATATCACCTACCACCTGAGCATCGAGCCCCATAGAAACGTCAAACAAATGTTTGATAGCTTTGTGATTATTTTCAATGCATGATAGATAGGAAACTACTAAGTCTTTGTTAATACCTTTTATTACTGAAAGACCTACTGCAATTTCCTTATTTAGATCAGTATTATAATTGTAATAGATTTCAGTTCTATTACAAGTAGAAAGTATAAGTACATCAGTAGCCGCAGTATTGCTGCTAATAAAATGCATTAATTCTTTGGCTTGAACTTCATTCAATGCCAGCTTCTCGCGCACCTCAATTGGGGTGCTTTTAAATGATAATCCTGTGACTTTGAAGGTATTCTCCATGAACTCGCAAATCTAATCAGTAATGGATTGTTTTGAAAACAGCACTTATTATTTAGAATGTATTCAAATTACTATTCGTG